>CAKUWM010000145.1 GCA_934699305.1 uncultured Saprospiraceae bacterium
GGTTATGATATTCAAATTAGAGGGAAGAATTTTATCAATGGTGGGACCGATCCTCTTTTTATTGTTGATGGGGTTCCCTACGGTTCTGAGTCCTTAGGATCAATCGCCATTTCTGTCGGAATCAATCAAGGCAATACCAGTCCTTTAAATGCCATAAATCCAAATGACATTGAAAGTATTGAAGTTTTAAAAGATGCTGATGCCACCGCAATTTATGGATCACGGGCTGCAAATGGCGTAGTGCTCATCACCACAAAAAAAGGCAAACAAGGCAAAACCGAATTTAATATTAACATGAGCAGTAGTCTGGGGACCGTCTCCCATTTTTTAGACTTATTAAATACAGAACAATATTTAAGGATACGTAGGGAGGCTATCATAAATGATGGTCGTTATGATATTGAAAACCCTGCCTATGACTTTATTTGGCCAGATGTCAAAACCTGGGACCAAAATCGATACACGGATTGGCAAGAGGAACTCATAGGAGGCACCGCCTACAGAAAAAATTTACAATTGTCCGTATCTGGGGGAAGTGAACGAACCCGATTTCTAATAAGTGGCAGCCATCAAAATGAAACCACAGTATTTCCTGGAGATTCCAGGTACAAGAAGATATTCCTTCATAATACCCTCAATCACCAGTCAAAAAATCAACGTTTTAAAATCAATCTTTCAACAGTTTATTCTATAGAGGACAATCGCTTACCAAGAACAGATCTAACATCGAAGGCTTACACAACAGAACCTAATGCGCCTGCATTATACGATGGGAATGGGCAACTCAATTGGGAAAACAACACCTTTGACAACCCATTAGCCGTCTTGGAAGAGAAATATCAAGCTGATGTAAATACCCTTATTATGAATGCGGGAGTAGCATATCAAATTATGCCCAGTTTAGAATTAAAAACAAGTTTAGGCTATACCACATACAATTTGTCATCTTATAGAATTCTGCCAAACACCGCCAGACTTCCCAGTTATGGGTTTACTCCAGAAACCTATTCCAATATAACAACTAATGGTTCCGAGCGTACTTCATGGATTGTTGAGCCTCAATTAAATTGGCATACTCAATATGGAAAATTAAAGCTAAATGCATTATTGGGAGCCACCTTTCAACATCAAAACACGGATCAATTGGTCCTAAATGGTCGGGGTTTTCCCAATAATAGTCTACTCTTAAACTTAGCGGCAGCAAAAACCATCACTGTTATGGAAGATAGCGATAGTAAATATGCTTACCAAGCCTTCTTTGGACGCGTCAATTTCAATTGGGAGGACAGGTATTTGTTAAACCTAACAGGGAGACGCGACGGTTCGTCCCGATTTGGTTCCGGTAAACAATTTGGAAATTTTGGAGCCATTGGCGCTGCTTGGCTTTTCTCTGAAGAAGAGTTGTTCAACTTTAGTTCAATACTGAGTTTTGGAAAACTTAGAGGTAGTTTTGGGACTACCGGTAGCGATAATATTGGAGACTATAAATTTCTGGACACCTATAAGATTACTGGTGCAGATTATGATGGAGTAACGGTCCTTGAACCTAACGGAATTTTAAATTCTGAATTTGGTTGGGAATCCAATCAAAAACTGGAAACAGCTTTGGAATTAGGCTTTTTCAATAATAGGTTGATACTCAATTCGGCCTGGTACAAAAACCGTTCTTCAAATCAGCTCATAGGAATTCCTCTAGCGCACACAACAGGATTTTCAGAATTGACTGGAAATTTTAATGCAACTGTCGAAAATACAGGCCTGGAATTTGACGTGATCTCAAGAAACATTAATAGATCCAGTTTAAAATGGACCACGGTTTTTAATCTAACAATTCCAAAAAATAAATTAGTAAAATTTCCTAGTCTGGAAACCTCAACTTTTGCAAACAAACTTATCATAGGAAAACCCGTAACGATCAAACATTTGTACCATGCGTTAGGGGTTGATCCAGAAACAGGCGTCTATCAGTTTAAAGACTATAACAACGATGGTGTCATTAATAGTTCAGGGGATAAAAAATGGATTGAAGATTTATCACCTGAATTCTTTGGCGGACTAGGTAATACCTTAACCTATAAAAACCTAAAGTTGGATATCTTCTTTCAGTTTAAAAAACAAAAGGCTTATAACCTTTTTAGATCCGTAGTGAACCCTGGCTATAGAAGAAACATTCCCAAACAATTACTTGATTATTGGCAAAATCCCGGTGACATTACTCCTATTATGCAAGCCACTATGGGATATAACTCCAGCTTATCTTCGAGCATTTCCCAACAGCAAAGTAGTAACGCAGCAGTTAGTGACGCCTCCTTTATTCGATTGAGAAATGTAACTCTTTCCTATCAGGTTCCTCAAAACATGCTTCCTGCCATTGATTTAAGTTTTTATTTACAAGGACAGAATCTATTGACTATTACGAGCTATGATGGTCCTGATCCCGAAACATTCTCGATGAACATATTGCCACCTTTACGTCAGATAACCCTTGGCGCTCAAATCAGGTTTTAACCAAAAACATTAGAACTATGAAACTTAAAATACAAAACAAAATTAATAAAATGGCATCCAATACTTTTATCAAAAAACAATGGTTTATAATTGGGTTTAGCGTTTTCATTTTCAGCTTTACAATAACAGGTTGTAGTAAGTTTGTGGAAATTGATCCTCCCAGAAATTTTTTAATTTCTAAAACCGTATTCGATGATCCTGCCACAGTAAAATCAGCTTTAGCTAGCATCTATTACAAAATGAGAGAACAGGGCTTAGTCTCGGGCCGGTATGGACTTAGTACCGTTATGGGAATCTATAGTGATGAACTGAATTACTACAAATTCAATACGGATTACCAAGAGTATTATGGTCACAGTGTCATTGCTTCCAACAAGATAATTTCCGACTGGTGGAGTCATGCCTATAATATTATCTATGCTTCCAATGATATTATTAAAGGGATCACCAATTCAGAATCTTTAACCTTAGAAGATCAAGAACACTTTTTAGGACAAGCGTTGTTTATTAGAGCCTACATACACAGTCTCTTGGTTACTATTTATGGTGATATCCCTTATATTTCCACAACCAATTATACCAAAAACAATGTGGTTTCACGCATGCCGGAAGACGTTGTATATGACAATATAATTACTGATTTATTACAAGCCGTACTACTTTTAGAGGATTCAGATACTAACAGTGAACATGTTGTACCTGATAAGGCAGTAGCTACCGCATTATTGGCGCGCATGTACCTATATACTGAACAATGGGAGTTGGCAGAAGAAACATCGTCCGTGTTGATAAACAACTATCAACTTGAATCGGATATCACAAAAGTATTCCTTAAGGGATCTCCTGAAACCCTATGGCAATTCAAGCCCAATGGGATTACAGAAAAGAACACTTACGAATCCAGCCAGTTTATCATTCAAGCCATCCCAGGTCAAACCTATGCCTTGAGCCAAAATATAATGGATGCTTTTGAACCTAATGATTTACGCTTATTGAACTGGGTTGGAACCAAAACGAGTTCTGACGGCTTAACTACCTTACCGTTTGCCTACAAATATAAGGAAACAATCAATACCACCTCTGAATCTTTAGAATACTCAATTATATTTAGGTTAGCCGAACAGTATTTTATACGTGCAGAATCCAGAACCCATTTAGGAAACTTTATAGGCGCCCAGGATGATTTAAACAGCATAAGGTATCGTGCAGGGTTGGCAAGCACACCAGCAAATTCAAAAGAGGAGTTGCTTGAGGCCATTCTACACGAAAGACAAGTTGAACTATTTACCGAGTTGGGTCATCGTTGGTTTGATTTAAAGCGCATGGGATTGGCAGATGAAGTTCTAAGTCCCATAAAACCAAATTGGAAACCGACAGATATTTTATTACCCCTTCCCGAAACAGAATTGGAGAAAAATGCCAATTTAAAACCGCAAAACTCGGGTTACTGAACCCAAGTGCAATCCAATTTACTAAAATTATGAGAATTTTTATATTTAATTTCTTGCTGACCACCCTCTTTTGGGCAGGATATGGGAACGTGATATATGCTCAAAATCCAAAAACAGACACTACAACTAAAGACCAAACACTCACCAATAATTTTCTAAAGGCCCATTTAATTAATGGCAAGCTTCAATTGGAACTCCCCTATTCTATGTTGAATATTGAGATGTTATTTGTTAAACATGGCGATGGCTATAATCCCGAGTATCAACATATCATTTGGTCAAAATTTGAAGAGCGTATTGTATTGGAAGCCATTCGGGTAAAATCATTAAGCGGAGTTATTATTCCTCTTGCCAACAATTCATCATACCACAAAAACACTTTAGAAGCATTTCCTATTCTTAATAATAAAAAGGACTCAGGAAGTTTTGTAATTGACATCTCTGATCTGGTTCTAAACGATAATTTAAATTGGCGGCCGGGGTCCCCCGAAACTATTATTAAGTCGCTATCATTTATTAAAAAAACCAAGAATCTTCCCAATGAGGTTCTAATACAGACAGAATGGACAGTATCAAGACAAGAGGGGAAGGTCTCTAAACGTGTTGACTTTAGCATATTCCTTTTACCCTCACCAATGGCACCCAGACTGTTTGATTATCGCATGGGATTCACAAACGAGGATGGTTGGTCTGGAATTCGAACTAAGACGCATAACAGCATCGCTAACATTTCACGATGGCGTTTAACAAAAAAGTATCCCGATAAAACTTTAAGTGTTCCTATACAGCCCATAACATTCATATTATCCGCTGAAATTCCCAAAAAATGGAGACCCTATGTCAAAGCTGGTATTTTGGAATGGCTCCCTGCATTTGAAGCTGCTGGATTCAAAAACGCCATAGAGGTTCAAGAAGAGGTAGAAGGAGATAGAAAAGGAGCATTAGCCATCAATAGTGTAAATCATTCCATGGTTCGCTGGGGAGTAAAACGAAATATTAGAGGCTATGAAAATCTTAAAGGGGCCACAGTAAATAAAATCATCGATTTTAGATCAGGTGAAATTTTAAAATCGGATATCATAATTAATTCCACAATACAATACCTTTCGGACAGATACTTTATCCGTTGCGCAGCATTGGATACACGTGCCCAGAAATACCCATTCCCTGATGACTTGGTAGGCGAATTAATTCAGTCCGTAATTGCGCATGAAACGGGCCATACTTTTGGAATAAAGGATGCCAATTTTGGGGAGTACACCTATCCATTTGAGAAAATGCGAGATAAAAGTTGGTTACAGAAAATGGGACATACTCCAAGTGTCATGAATTATGCCAGACATAATTATATACCACAACCAGAAGATAAGATCCCATCTTCTTTACTCATTCCGAAAGTAGGTCCCACAGATATTTACAATATCGTATGGGCCTACAAAATTTTTCCAAATATTGTATCTCCTCATGACGAAACACCTCTTTTGGACAAGATTGTCAGATTTCAAGATTCTATACCTTGGTATCGTTATAATAATGTTCAACACGACGTGTTAGGACCTGGATCCACTAATGAAGTTGTTGAAAATACTGACCCGATAAGAAGCACGGAGCTTGGGTTAAAAAATATCCAGCGTGTTTTAGCATTGATACCTAAAGTAAACAAAGATAAAATGGATCATGCACTAATGGAGCGACTTTATATAGCGACTCTGGAATTATGGTACGACCAAATGCTTCATGTTGCTTCCCTACTGGGGAGTTACACCATCCAGTATAAATCCGGAAGTCAAAACGGAAGGATGTATACTCCAATTGCCTTTGAGGAACAAGAAAAGGCCTTGAATTTCATATTGAAACACGCCTTTAATCCACCTGAGTGGTTAATTCATCCTGAATGGATGGATAAAATTACTTTTTCTTCATATCCTGATTTTATTATGGAATGGCAAAAACGTTTGATGTACGATCTAATTAGTCCATGGCGTTTAAAACGATTTGAATATTTAGAATTTAATTTAGATTACCAAGATATTTCCACACATTTTATCTCTCAAATTCGCAAAAGTCTGTTTAAGGAATTAATCCACAAACATATTGAAATCACACCTAGAAGGCAGGAGCTTCAGCACTTTTATATCACAAATTTAATTCGTGCGATTGTGGATACAGATCCAAAGCTTAATGCTAAAGATAATTTCTTGACGTACAGTTATTATAGCAGAAGTTTATTTATGAATGAATTACAGGTAATAAAAAATACCATATCCAAGAATATAAATAACCAAATGGATTACGCCACTTATGGACATTTGAATCTAATTCTAAAGGATTTGGAAGGGATTTAAATGCCAATTAATTCTAAAAGTATATTGTGAGTTTAATATGCATTGCCCTGTTTGATTGGAACAAATAAGAAAAGGCGCCTTCAAAAGAGGCGCCTTTTCATTAACCATCTCTACTATTCTATTCTCTAATCCACAGTGGTATCGATAAACTTGGATCTGAATACACTTTAAATCCATCCACTTTACATTCAATTTCCCCATCTAACGAACAATTGGTTGAAACCTCCTGAATTCCAGGGATACTTGGATCATCATAGTAGCCTATCTGATCTGGACTTGCATTTGTTGCAAATGACAAGCCAATAGCAAGTAACATGACAAATACTGGCATTACGTTTTTAAAAACTTTAGTTTTCATAATACTTATATTAATAAATTATGATCTACTCTGTTTTACAGGTTTTCGATCTTCCCCTGTCACTATGTAGTAATATTTTAATTGAGATTATATTCCTGCTTCCTTTGAATTAGAATTCCGATTAAGGCTATTACCATAAGGAAACCATTAAAAATTAAATGATCCTTCCACCCCATCGCTTGCAACACCCCACCACATGAACAGGGAACATTTGCTACAAAACTTAATATGATAACGATATAAACTGTAAATAATATCATGAGGAAAAGTGACATATAGAGCCCCAAAAGGCGAGTTTTTACAAAACACAATAAACTGGCAACAAGTAGTTCGGTCACAACTACTGCCCAAGGCAACCAATCTGCCACTGGTCTCAACAATGTAGTCTGTCCCAATTGTATTTGAAAGGTCTCAAAGTCCAAAAGCTTACTCACCGCAGCATACACAAACAAAAGAATGAACAGTAAACTGACCAGCCACGGTATTTT
>CAKUWM010000146.1 GCA_934699305.1 uncultured Saprospiraceae bacterium
GTTTAGAAAAGGGGAATTTAAAGTTTTAGTAGCCACGGATGTGGCAGCAAGAGGGATTGATGTTCCCAATGTGGATTTGGTGTGCAACTATGACATATCTTTTGACCCGGAATATTATGTCCACCGCATCGGCAGAACCGGCAGGGCGGGCAAAGAGGGCAAGGCATACAGCTTTGTTGCGGGGTCCAGAGACAAGCGTCTATTGAGACAAATAGAAAGCTTTGCCAAAGTTAAAATAGAGCAATACCGCCTTCCGAGTGCCGGTGATCTCGCCAAAATTGAAGTAGAAAAAGTTAAAAAACAGATAGAATCAATCATTTCAGCCGGAAAAGAATCCGTTTATATGGATTTGGCGGCCGACCTCATCCCGGTGCATGCCGACCCGGTTCAGGTGGTGGCAGCTTTGTTGGTACGCATCATTCCTCCCGGCAAACACGATTGGTTAAAGTCTTTGCCTCAGCCACGGAGCTTTGATGGCGACAAAAAAGGTCGCAATAATAGGGATAGAGAGCGGTCTCGTAGCCGCGACAGAAACAGAGACAGAGACAAAGACAGAAACAGAGACAAAGACAGAAACAGAGACAGAGACAGAGACAAAGATCGCAGTTTTTCAGAGGATAGAAAAAAATCCGGCTCCAAGGATCGCTTTGCTCGAAATAAAGACAAACAAAACGATGACTTTGCGCGTCCAAACAGAATTTCTAAGGACAAACCAACACCATCATCATTGGCCAAGTCTGGAAAAGAAAAGAAACAGGACTATTCAAAGAAAAACAAGGCTGAATCGTACGAGCCGACATTGGATGAAATATTGGCAGGCTTAGGTCTTGATTCAAATGGACGTCAGGTAAAATCATCCGGAAGAAAATCCAACTCAGGACAGCCCACCAAAACCAAACAAGAGAAAGCCTCCGATGATAACACCACCGGCTTTGATTTCTTTGATTCAGATGACTTTAAATCTGCTCCAAGAAAGCGGAAGAAAAAGTAATGTCTTGGTCTGAATGCTATAAATCACTCAACAATTGCAGGTCAGTCCGGCGAGTGTGTTGTACTATTCAGGACTAAATTATGATGGATAACGATATCGTAATAAGAGAATATATGAAAGATGACTATCATGCCGTCCTCCAATTACTGCGCCTCAATACGCCCCAATATTTTGCAAAGGAAGAAGAAGATGACTTTGCCCTTTATTTAAAAGGCCGAAAAGAATGCTATTTTGTTGTGCTTTTTCAACAAAATGTTGTCGGATGCGGTGGCATTAATTTTGTCGAGAACACAACCACTGCGCGAATAAGTTGGGATATCTTTCATCCGGATTATCAAAGAAAAAATCTTGGTTCGAGGTTGTTGTACTATAGGCTTGATATAATAAAAGGCATGAATTCTATACAAAAAATCCAAGTAAGAACGTCTCAGTTAGCCTATGGTTTCTATGAAAAGCATGGCTTCGAAACCTTTGAAATCATCCTCGATTACTGGTCAAAAGGGATTGACCTTTACAATATGAAAATGAAAGACTATTAATCCTTCAATGAATAAATTTTTTCAAAATGAATTTTAGAAAAGCACGATCTAACGAAGCAGAGACAATAAGTCCTTTTCTCATGCTGGCAATGGAAGACATTGTCTATCGGTTTATTGGAGAAGAATCAAAGGTCCAGGCTCGGCAATTTCTGACCGACTTAATCGGGCAAAAATCCAACCAATATTCGTATGAAAACTGTTGGGTCGTTGAATTAAATAATGAGATAGCAGCAGTGGCCGTTGTATATGACGGTGCAAGGTTGCATGAATTAAGAAAACCGGTAGCCTCATATATTAAAGCCCGATTTAACACCGATTTTTCGCCGGAAGATGAGACACAAGCCGGAGAATATTATATTGACTGCATCAGCGTTATTCCTCAACATCAAGGAAAAGGTATCGGCTCGCAGCTGCTAAAATTCCTAATCGAAGAATATGTCAGTAAAGGCAAATTCCCGCTTGGCTTACTGGTTGATAAAGACAATCCCAATGCCCGAAAACTGTATCTTAAAATGGGATTTGACGTGGTGGGAATGAAAACACTCGCCGATAAGACAATGGAGCACCTACAATTGAAATACACAACAGATTAGATTAAATCTGACAGTAGGAAATATTGATATTTGTTGCGATTGCCACCTTCTTTACCCTGGCAACGGAAGTTAAAAATTCATTCGCAAGATTCTAGTTTTATAAATAAAATGGGGATTGAACATACATACAATCCCCATTATTTTTGATTCGGAAAATTTATGTTGTTAAACACATTCGTCCTTCATCCATAAACCTTTAGTTCAGCAAGGCTTTTTTCAATTTCGGCAGAACTTAGTTCATGATCAACCAGACGGCCTTCATTGAAATCATCATAAGCTGCCATGTCTAAAAATCCATGTCCGGACAGATTAAACAAAATTGTTTTACCAATGCCTGTTTCAGTACATACCTGTGCCTCTCTGATAGCTTGAGCTATTGAATGGCTCGATTCAGGCGCAGGAATAATGCCTTCAGTCTGTGCAAATAATTGTCCTGCTGCAAAGCACTCCTTTTGTGCTAATGCCGATGCTTCAACCAAGCCGTCTTTCAACAGTTGAGAAACCAGCACACTTGCACCATGATAACGCAAGCCCCCTGCATGAATCGGCTCCGGCTCAAAGTTGTGTCCCAATGTGTACATCGGCAACAACGGAGTCAGACCCTGTGTGTCTCCAAAGTCGTACATAAACTTACCCCTTGTCAACTTAGGGCAAGATGCCGCCTCAACAGCGATAGCGCGAATTTCTTTTTGGTGCAACAACTTATTACGCAAAAAAGGAAAGGCAATTCCCGCAAAATTAGATCCCCCTCCCAATGGAGCAATGACAATATCCGGATAGTCATCCGCCATCTCAAACTGTTTGATCGCTTCTTCTCCTATAATGGTCTGATGTAACAATACGTGATTCAATACTGAGCCGAGAGCATACTTGGTGTTTTCGTCCATTGCTGCCATTTCAACAGCTTCCGATATCGCCGTACCAAGACTGCCCGTAGAATCAGGATTAGCAGCGAGTGTCTTGCGTCCCGCCATCGTCCTATTGCTGGGAGACGGATACACCTTAGCGCCATAGGTATTCATCATTATTTTGCGATAGGGTTTTTGTTCAAAACTTACCTTGACCATGTAAATCTCACATTCTATTCCGAAAAGCTTACAGGCAAAAGAAAGAGCAGACCCCCATTGTCCGGCGCCTGTCTCCGTTGTAATCTTCTTGGTACCGGCTTGAGCATTGTAATAAGCCTGAGCAATAGCTGTATTGGTTTTATGAGAGCCGCTTGGAGACACCCCTTCATACTTGTAGTATAGCTTTGCCGGCGTCTTCAAGGCTTTTTCCAATTCTGTCGCCCGAATTAAAGGTGATGGTCGAAACAACAGATACTTATCTCTAACCTCCTGTGGAATCTCGATAAACCGTTCCACAGATACCTCCTGCTCAATGAGAGCCATGGGAAATAAAGGAGCCAGCGCGTCAGGGCCGATAGGCTCTCCGGTGCCCGGATGAAGCGGTGGTAGAGGCTTATTGGGCATGTCAGCCATAATATTATACCAAAATTTAGGCATCTGCTCTTCACTCAAATAATACTTTTTTTGTTTCATTTTTTATAAATTTTAAATGTTTAAGAATTCTAAGGACATAAAAAAAGCCGCCTGATTGCTATCAGACGGCTTACCGATGTATTTTAATGGGCATCAATGCCGATCATACAATGTCAGAGTAATCGTCCGAAGAAACGATTGCCACCACCAATTTGTATGTAAAGACAGATGCATTGATTTTTTTTACAAATGTATTGAATTAATTAAACTATGCAAAAAATGTGCCGGAAAATATAACCTCGGCTCTATTCTCTTTTTTTCTGAATTAATTAGGGGAATAGCAATCCGGTCTGTTAACAAGAAAATTTAACGTATATAATGGTGAATTTAAAGGGCTTAAGACTTGTTGTTCCAGCCTAATTTTTGCAACAAATAATGTTCCCGTATTCCGAACATCTTCATCCAGCTTTCTACCTCTGTTCTGGCACTTTCGGTTACATTCCCTTTATATTCTGCGGTTATCATAATATTCTTAGGCGTATGTTCCACATTGACAAATTCCATTACTTTCACTTGATAGCCATAATATCTCAACACATTAGCCCGAATCAGATCGGTTAAGTCGCTGGCAAAACGCTCTTGAATGATGCCGTATCTAAATAAAGAGCCGGTGATATCATTGCTTTCCATCGATTGGCGCACTTGCTTATGACAACAGGGGGCGACGACGATAATTTTAGCTTTTTGTTGTAATCCATAAAAAATAGCATCATCGGTGGCTGTATTACATGCGTGTAAGGCGATGAGCATATCTGCTTTCAGGTCGGCCGTGCCGGCAATATCTCCATGTATAAAGTCGAGCCCTTCCATGCCGGTCTCCCAGGCTATTTGATTGTTGGTATGGATTACCTCCTCTTTGAGGTCAACGCCAATTGTCCTTGTGTGTACGAAACCGGAATTCATCAAATATTGGTGAAGGGCAAATGTCAAATATCCCTTCCCACAGCCCATATCTGCTACGGTCAATGGGTCTTCCGGATGGAGGGACTCCATAAGTGGATACATTAGCTCCACATACCGGCATATCTGTTTGTATTTACTGAATTGACTTGGCAGGACGACGCCTTCTTTCGAACTGATGCCCAGTCTGTGGAAAAAAGGTGCATTGGGCGGAATGGTATAACTTTTTTCTTTGTCATGGATAAGCGCCGGCGTTTCTTTTTGAATCGTCTTTTTCCATTTCAAGGTGACGAAACCCCGTTTGGATATCAGCAAATGTCCTTCTTTATTTGATGTGATCAGGTGGGCATAATAAAAATGTTGGCGGATACTCAGACCGGCAAAGGTCAGGAAGTCAGAAATATTAAAATTTTTCGTCTCTTCCTTGTCTTTGTAACGGACAACCATTTGAACTACGATTTTGCCCTTGAGCTCCAACGGTCTAAAATAAAGACTTTTGGCCTTTCCCGCTTTATCTCTGGGCTGGCTCAGGGAGACGGACAACCAGGCAGAACTGTTGACGGCAGTGGCCATTTCATTTAAAAATAATGCTAACTTTTCTTCTTGTTCCATATATAGAGCAAAGGTCATCATTTTTTTTAACAAATGATGGATATGGTTCAATCTTTCACTTCTTGATATCACAACTCACGAAGGTCGGAGGGCAAGAGATATCAACGCATAACGAATTTCTTTTCTCTTTGAAAAACCAAAAGATTACAGTATGTTTGTCCGAATGATATTAGTACAACAATTTATCGTAAAAAATTTTTAAAAAAATCCGGGTTATGATTCATTTTGACAAAAAACAACTTTTAAATACTGCTGAATGGCTGATTTTTTCGTTTATTCTAAGTTTTTCTATTCATGCCCAAGCACAGCAAAAGCCTAATACGCACCGTTGTGGCAATAGTTTATATCGTCAGGCACTGGAGGTGAAATATCCCGGATACATGGAGAGTGAAAAGCGAGCCTTTGAAATGGCAGAACAGAGTGTCATGCCAAGAAGTGGAGATGTGTATAGAATACCCGTCGTGTTCCACGTCATTTACAACACCAATAGGCAGAACATCCATGATTCCCTGCTAAACAACCAAATTAAGGTGCTCAACGATGCCTTCCGCAATCGTCATGCTGACACATCCAATACCAGAAATATATTTAAACCACTTGCCGGAGATGCTGAAATAGAGTTTTTTTTGGCAGAAATTGATCCTGATGGCAATCCCACGAATGGTATCACCCGTACAAAGACGGATATAGAAACCTTTGGAGATATTACTATTATCTTAGGATCGTTTAATTTAGAGGCTTTTGAGCGAATGAAGTTTACAGCGAAAGGTGGTCATGATGCATGGCCTACCAACAAATATCTGAACATCTGGGTTGCCGATGCCGGTATCTCATTCCTTGGTGTATATCTTCCGGCATTATTGGGTCTTGCGACGCCACCCCGGTATCCAAGTCTGCCCGACAATTGGCCGGAAGGCTCTGTAGATGGCATCGTCGATGGTGTCTTCCTACAGTATCAAACCATAGGCAACAATAACCCTTATAAAGAAGATCTTCAGGGATTGGTCTCTGCCGGACGAACTGCCGTACACGAAATAGGACATTATTTTGGACTTAGACACATAGATGGAGACGAAGAATGCGGTACAGATGGCATTGATGACACTCCGACGATGAACCTTTCTTCCCAAGAAGCAGGAGCGTGTCCGGATCCAAATACCAACACGTGTAATGCTGCCGAGCCCAATGACCTCCCTGATATGTGGGAAAACTATATGGACTATTCCAATGATATGTGTCAGTCTCTTTTCACTATCGGTCAAGTGTCGCACATGCGCAAAGTGCTAACCAGTCAAAGAGACACCCTATATAACTGGAAATTAGGCACGATAGGCAGAGAAGTTGACCAAATTGCATTCTATCCCAACCCGGTACAAAACACAATTTATCTACAACACGTAGCTACAGGTGGCGTCCTATCTGTATATAATACCATGGGTCAGGTTGTAAAGAGAGTAGAATCCGTATCAACTACGACCATTGATGTGGCTAACTTGAATCCCGGGTTATATGTGATGGTATATGAGGTGGAAAGAAAGATGTTGCAAGCCAGATTTGTTATTCAGCGGCCATAGATCTCTACATCTGTTAACCCGTAGAAACATTAAACCTATATTCCTCCTCTGAAAATGTTATACGAATTGTAACAATAAAATAGTTTGGTCTATTTTATTGTTTTACAATCGTAATACCGCTGATACTTTTAAATAGACCAATGTGTCTTTTCCATTAATTGGTCTATGTTAAAAATCAAATCGGTATTGAATCGATAAAGTTTAATAATTCAAACGTAAAGTCACGATTCATCTCAGAAGAATACTTTTCCCAATGTATCGTTGACCTTACAAAGATGAGACAAGACAACGTATTTATCCGGTAGATAAACGTTTGTAGTCGTTTGTAAACGGTTGTAAACGCTTACAAACGGATAGGAGGATGAAGGG
>CAKUWM010000147.1 GCA_934699305.1 uncultured Saprospiraceae bacterium
TCCAAAGCATTTACAAAATGAAATCTATTTACGGTTTTTATTTCTTCGGAAAATTTATCCCAAGAAAGGAAAAGCGGTTGAGTAACGTCTTCCTCTGCTCCTGTATTATGAAACCTTAATCTTACAGGGTTGTCTAAAACATTTTGATAATTGGCAATGTCATCTTTAATAATCTCAGCAATGAGCTGTTTTATATTATTTGTATCAATTAGTTTTTGGGTAAATACCTTTTTATGAAAATCCGTAATGATTTGACTTTCTAATGGTTTTCCATTGACGGTATCAACTTCATACAAGTCAATAATCCCAAGAAAGAAAGGGTTTAATTCGGAAGCCTCATAGACACTCACATTTTCGGACAGGCAATAATCACAATTATCTGTTATCTTGTTACCCAAAATGATAGCATTTATATAACTGCTCTCAAAACAATTTGTGCAACAATTCATACTAAATCAATTTCAATACTAAATCTATATGGTTCATTAAGGAAAGTTTCTTCAATGTCCCTAATCCTGGAAAGTGTCCGTTTTCGTGAAATCGTCTAAATTCAGATATAGCAATAGAGTCATAGCCTGTTTGGTCACACCAAGCAATAAGTTTATCTAACGCCTCAGCAAACTTTCCTGCAATATCTGATGTGTCATCATTTGAGTCAGAAACAAAATGTTTAACTTTTATTCTATTTGTCTGTGCTTCCGCATAAGATAAATGTATCGCAACAGCATAGGGAAGAAACCCTGTTTCCGAATATTCCTCTCCAATAGAAAGATAGTCCGAAAAACCTTCAAACCCTTCTTCTTTGTAATAGATATGTTCTTCTGAAAAATTGCTTTCATCTACTTGCAAATAATCCGCATTCTTTGTTTGAGCATTGAAATAATCATCAAGTTCAATTAAGGTATTTCTTTCAAAATTTCTAAAATATCTTCTACTTGTCGATGATAGATTGATTACATTATATCGAATGGCAAAATGTTCTTGATATGATTTAAGAACATCTGAAATGTTATCAAACACGGCATTATGAATAATACTTAGAGCAGGAATAACTTTTGCATATTGTTGTAAAATGCCAATAGCTTTTGAATGGTCTATCCTATTATGGAAAATAACACCTATCTGATAATTTGTATAATCTCCAACTGAACTGCTAATAGCATTAAAGATTGCATTGGTATCTTTGAATGTTCCTACTTGTGGATTAACAACAACTGTAAAGTTGATATCATTACTTGCTAATTCTTTTATCGTAGTCTTTAAAGTAGAAGAATCCTTGACAGGTTCAATAATAGGAGATACTTTTTCTTTATTTGGCAAAAGAACAGGTTTAGTTAATTCTCTTATTCCTATCAACTCAAACTGCTTTCCTCTTATATACGGTTGATACATACGCTTTTGGTTGCTAAAAAATTATACAATCTTTGATATTCCTGCTCATTAAAATCCAAAGAATTACAAATGTGCTTTAGTTCTCTTGGGGTTTTAGATGATTTCAGCAAGTCGGGGTTCAATAGTTTTCTCTCTTTTAGTTTATTTAATACCTGCTTTTGAAAATCAACTATATCAATTGTGGCAAGTAGTTCGTAACAAGCTCTAAAAATCTTTGTATTAGGAACATCAGGGACAGAACCAAAATTAACAGCAACTAAATCAAGATACTCTTGCTTTCTCAATATTTTAAAAATAGTTTCAAAGTCGAAGAAAGATTTATTTGCATCTGCCTCTTTTATTGTTTCCAATTTATTTTTGGCATTTAATGCGATAATACCAATGCTTGTATTTTCGTATTCAACTTGGAGCTTTTTAGCATATTTTTCATCTGTAACAATATGTACCTCATTGGCAAATTTTTGGTAGTCATTTATTTGTTTTGCCAATTTTTCTAATCCGTCAAGTTCCGTTTTAATCTCATAGACTCTTACAGCACCGTTCAACATAACCAAGTCAGCTTTTGAAGCACCAATTTTTAGTTCATTAAGTGTTAATGTTGATTTTAAGCTATGAGTTTTTATAATATCAATAATCAAATTATTCTTATAGATGTATTCACATCTATATTGCTTTTGTAAGGACTTATATAAAGACTTGATTATGTCTAAGTTGGTTTCGTATGAGGTAGTGTTGCAGTATTTATCTATTTGTTTTTGAAAAAGCACATAATCGTCTTCCCGTACTATCTTTTGGAACATAGGCGGGGAGAAAATTTGTGATAATACTCTCAACTTTTGTATAGTTTTCATACTACTTCTTTACATTACAAAGGTAACAAATTACGAAAAGATAACTATTATAATGCTTGATAATTCGGTTTCGTGGCTTAAATAGGTTATAAATTTAGTCAAAAAAATGTACCAACATATACTTTAACATTATAAAACAGTATCAACAAATATATTTTTTCATTAGGGTTCTACTTAATGCTTTTAGGCAGTAGCTTCGTGACTTAACGAGTTTAACCGTTCCAAATCTTCCAAAAAATGTTTCGAGATTTGTTCGGGTTCGGCTACACTGAAAATGAGGCGATTAACGAAAGTTAGTCGCCTCTTTTATTTTACTGCTTAAACATAGCTTAAACATTTTGGTTAGATCGGTGTAGATGATTTCAAATTTGTTTAGTGTTCTATTTAATAGCTATTGCTATATCAGTTGTCGCAAATTTTGCGACAACTGATCCCTTGTTCAGATTTTTTTCTGAAATATAGCCGATGTCTTATTAAGGTTTTCCTCTAAGAAGAAATGCCAAGGTATTTTACCCCTCACGCCGCAAGGGTGCGGGCACTATCGTTTCCAGTTTCATCAGAATTTCCCCCTTGCCCGTTTCGCGGGTAATTCCTCGCGGTAACTACGTTTTCAAAATTCATCAAAACTACCCTTGCGCTATTTTTTTATTTAAAAATCGTATATTTGTAATACTATAGTATTGATTATTGCAATAATAAGGTGTTTTATAATACAATGATATTACTTATTACACTATCTAAAGCTCAAAAGAAACTTGCGGAAAATATTCGTGAGAGGCGTTTACATATGGGGCTTACACAAGAAGGGCTGGCTGAACGCTCTGGCGTTCCATTGCCTACGCTGAGAAAGTTTGAGCAAAAAGGAACCATATCTCTTGAGTCATTTCTAAAGCTTCTTTTGGTCGTTGGAGGCTTGGAAGAGGTTGTTGAAGTGACGAAGCATACAAAACCTACATTCTCATCCATTGATGATGTGCTGAAAGAAAATAGTAAACCACCTCGTAAACGAGGGCGACATAAATGAGAAAATCAATCGCTGAAATAAAAGTGGGTTTGAACTTTGGAAAAGGAGTCATACCTGTGGGACGGTTGGCAATGAGAGATCGTGTAATCTATTTTGAATATGCTGCATCTTTTATTCAGAAAGGGCTTGAGATTTCTCCTTTACGGCTTCCCCTCGGCAAAGGCCTGATTGTATTTGAACAACGGCCATTTGAGGGTTTGGGAGGAGTTTTTAATGATAGCCTGCCGGATGGCTGGGGGCGTTTGTTGTTTGACCGCCTCATGCGTTCTCAAGGCATTCTGCTGTCCGAGATTAGTCCGCTTGATCGTTTAGCCCATGTTGGCTTTCAGGGGATGGGGGCTTTGGTATATGAGCCAGATCACAGCACGGGAGAGATTGGTGAATTCATCAGTCTTGACAGGCTTGCATCGCATGCGGAAGAAGTTCTTACGGGAGCGTCAGAAGACGTTATCCAAGAGCTTTTGGCCCTAAACGGGTCATCGGCAGGAGCAAGACCCAAAGCTCTTATTGGTGTAGATAAAAGTCGCAAGAATATATCTCATGGGGTAAAAACCCTTCCAGAGGGTTATGAACCATGGCTTGTCAAATTCCCTAATTCTCAAGATGGCCTGGATGCCGGAGCTATTGAATATGCTTATGCTCTGATGGCAAAAGAGGCAGGTATTTCCATGCCTGAAGTGCAATTATTTCCTTCGAATAAAGGAAGCGGTTATTTCGCGGTAAAGCGTTTCGATTGGAACAGAACTCAACGCTATCATATGCATACGGTCAGCGGTTTATTGCACAGTGATTTCAGAATACCGTCGTTAGATTATGAGGATTTACTGAATTTGACAGGGTGGCTAACCAAAGATGTTCGTGAGGTTGAAAAAATGTATCGTTTGGCTGTTTTCAATGTCCTGTCCCATAACCGCGATGACCATGCAAAGAACTTTAGCTTTTTAATGGATGAGGCTGGGGCTTGGAAGCTGTCACCTGCCTACGATCTCACTTTTTCCAGCGGCCTAAACGGGGAACAAAGCACTATGGTAGCGGGGGAAGGTAAAAATCCTTCCGAACAACATCTTATCAAACTGGGTTTGGGCTTAAAGCTGTCAAAGCACCTTATTGAAACTATCATTGGACAAGCTAAAGATGCCCTTAATCAGTGGAGGCCTTTGGCAAAAGAATTTGGAGTAAGTAAAATAAATATAGATTTGATAGAATCTGCTCTGAAAAAAATAGTTTGATCGGCATTGTGTAAAATAGGTTCACCTTGGTTGAGAATCTTTTCCTTCTAAGAAGAAATGCCAAGGGGTTTTTCCCCTCACTCCGCAAGGGTGCCGGCATCGTCGTTTCCAGTTTCATCAGCTCTCAATCTCCGGTTCATTGTTGTTTTTTACAATAAAAGAACTATCAGGCTCTTTTATCCATTTTAGACGGCTGGTGGTCAGTGGATGATCAGAAACAGGTTTCCTGCCAGAACATAGTAGCGCAGAACCGACTTGATTACAAAAAAAGCCCGAATTACCGCTTACACCGCATAGAGGTGTACCAGCATAAAGACCTGTCCGAGGTGTTTGCGAAATAACGTCTCCGCCTCAGAGAAGACCAGTGAAAACACGATCATCAGGGCTGTCAGGACATACATTATCCTGGAAAAAACGGAAACTTCACGCGAATATCGCGGGCTGTATTTTCCGATTTCAGCAAATGCGTTAATAAAATCAATATAAACTCCGGTAATCAGAAAAAGTAAAGGTACGGTAATGTAAAAGGCTACGTCCTCGTTCGCGACAATGAAGCGAGTCTCAAAAACCTGGTCAATCCGTACAAAAAAGTACACGCCAAACAGCAAAATGTACATACCATACAACAGATAATCCCTTTTTTTGGCCTGGGCATAAACCAGCAGCATATACACCCCCATAGCGATATACGTACCCTGGAAAATTACTGTAGTGAGTATGGAACAGGCAACCGAAGCATGGTCTTGTATAAAATGATTCATAACAATATCCTTAAAATAATGTGGGCGAAAAATTGTATCGGCATAACCCATATACAAAATAAAGTTGTACCTTACTCCGATAATCGGCAACCATTTTTGTATGAAAGCCGGCCCACATTGTACGAACAGAGCAATTGGAACCATGTTCTCACTACGTATGAAGTGAGTTTCACCAAATTTCTTAAATTAGCCACGGATGATGTTTCTCCCCTTCTTCTTTTCATTCCTATCGGGCAACCCGACCCCTGGTATATACAGGGTCTTGCTCCTTTTTTAGTGGAATTTCCGGGTACTGCAAAGCTTACGTTCTTCATTTGGCACCTGGTTGTATTTTTTCTCAGTGTAGTCATTGCCCTGGCACAGTTTGCTTATCGCAATAACCGCAACCCACTGTATCGGTATTACCAGCTCTATGCCGGCCTTTTACTAATTTTCATACTAAGTCGTAATGGCTATTGGTTTGAATTTATAGAAAAGTACGGTGAGGAGCCCATTCGCACCTTTGGGTTCTTAATTCAGACACTATATCTCTGCGTTTACTTCCGCTTTGGTATCCTTTTTCTGAAACTCGATAAACACCTGCCCGTATTTACCCGGTGGATTTTTGGGTATACCGCGGTATAGGCCCTCCTTGCCCTGGGATTTTTCGGACTTATTTTTATCGATATAATTTCTTTCCGGTTCGGGCTTCCTTATTTCTACTATTTTTTCCTGCCGATACACCTGGTACTGGCCGTCCTGATCATATACAATTCGTTTAAGAACCCGGAACCGCATAAAAAATACTTTTTGTGGGGATCCTTTTTCTATATTTCCTTCGCTCTTATTTCTACATTTGCCCTGAGCATGCCCGTTCCGTTTGCCTGGTTCGGAATCCAGCCTATTGTTTATTTCTATGTGGCCATTGTGGTAGAATGTACTCTTTTTGCCATTGGCCTGAGTAAACAGATCAGAGATCATCTGAGAGAACGCAGAAGGCTGGAAGCCCTTTTCCGGGAAACCGAACGGGAAATGGAGATTAAAATATTACGTGGCCAGCTTAATTCGCATTTCATTTTCAACGTGTTGAACTCGATTAAAGTTTTTATTATCGAAAATGAAGCCGATGAGTCTGTAGCATACCTGGGAAAATTCTCTACTTTTATGCGAAGCATCCTGGAAAGCAGCAGAAAGGAAAACAGCACCCTTAAAGAAGAGCTCCGGACCATACTCCTGTATGCCGACATTGAAAATATCCGTCTTTCAAAAGCCGTTGCAATCACCTGCAAAGTAGATGCAGATGTGAAACTCGAAGAGGTTCGCCTGCCGACCATGGTTCTCCAACCCTTCGTGGAAAATGCCATCTGGCACGGGTTGAGCAAAGTAGAAAACCGGCAAAAAATGCTGGATATCCGTATCTTTACTCAGCACAATACGGTTGTGGTGAGTATTGAAGACAATGGGGTTGGCTATTCTTCTGAAAATACGCGTCCCACCCGGGTTTTTGAAAAATCGTACGGCTTGCGGATTGTCAAGGAGCAAGTGGAGCGTTTTAACGCCAAGCACCGTCAACATCTCCATTTCGAAATCCTTACCCGAACCGGTGAAGGCACGCGGGTAGTTTTTATCATACCACATTCCTGACTATATTTGTATTATGCCGTTTGCCTTTCAATGCATACTGATTGACGATGAACCCAGTGTCCTTACCGCTTTAGCCCTGGAGTTAGAACATATTGAAACCCCCAGGGTAACCGTATTGGCCACGTTCACTAAATCTCAGGA
>CAKUWM010000148.1 GCA_934699305.1 uncultured Saprospiraceae bacterium
AAATCACAAAAACCTGAAGAATCTCTACCCGCAAAACTTCAAGAAATTAATTGATCTGTAGTTCGTAGGGCGGATACTTGGAGACCGCCATAGCGGAACATGGCGCACCGGAGATCCTCAATACGGACCAGGGGAGCCAGTTCACGGCCCACGAGTTCTGCGATTGGGCCACCCACCCGGATCAGGGGATCAGGCTGAGCATGGACGGAAAGGGACGGGCATTGGACAATATATTCGTAGAAAGGCTTTGGCGCAGCGTAAAATACGAGCACGTGTACCTGTTCCCGGCCGATGACGGCCTGGAGTGCTACCGCGGACTGAAAGAATATTTTGGATATTACAACAATGAGCGCAGGCACCAGAGCCTAGGGGAAGAGGCCCCGTCAACAATTTATCAACAAAGAAGGAAGCAAGCGGCATGATGGCACGAAAGAGACTAAAAGGGTTTTCAACAAAAAAGGGAAGTTATGAGTCTCCCCCCGGCCCCCCTCTTTCAACACCATCATTAAACTTATTTTTAAAGGTTTATTGTCCTAAGGATGGGGGGAAGCATATCATTGGGGGAGATCCCTTAAAAGAATCTCCCGC
This sequence comes from uncultured Saprospiraceae bacterium, assembly GCA_934699305.1. GTDB lineage: Bacteria > Bacteroidota > Bacteroidia > Chitinophagales > Saprospiraceae > Parvibacillus. The sequence continues at coordinate 589 of CAKUWM010000148.1, forward strand.
TCTTACAAAGAAACCATTATTGATAAATTTTTGAATTAATACATCCAAATGGCGCATATATTTATATGAATCAATACCTGTTTGTATTTTTAGATATATCAAGAAATCACCAAAAGTTAGTGGTCTTATAACTTTTTCATCCGCTTTAAGTTCTAGTAATTCACAATTTTCTCGATACTTCATAGGAGAAAAAAAGTTGCACATTTGAATTACAAATATTTCTTGTTCTTCAATTGTTAGTGGCCTTAATACACTATATCTACCTTCCATTTTCGATTTATTTCCTTTTCAATTTTGTGATATTCCTTTTGTTATAGTTGTCCGCTATTACTTAACGTTTATTGGTACTGTCTTGTTTTGTCAAATTCCTTCTTATATTCTTCAAGAGTTCGCATTTTAAGTTCAAGCATTTTGTTTTTATTCATACAGGTTGACAGCCACAGCCAACCTGATTTTACTTTCACCTTATTGAAAATGTAAGTACGTCCAAATAATTCAACTAGAGTAATGAAAGCTAATCCACCCCAAACCCACCATTGATTCGAGCCTAAAGACTCAATCCATTCATTCAATGGATTAACACTTTTAAGAATTATGCCTACTAAAATTGGTAATAACATCAAGAAAATAATTTTTACAAAATAAAATAAGTCACCTTTTTTCGAGCTTTTAAAATTGTTCCATTGGTTGATTTGAAAATCAGTTAGGATTCTTTTTCTTTCAGCTTCCCTATATTTTTTGAGTTCGTTTTCTTTTTTTTCGTTTTCTTCTTTTAACTGTACTTCTTTTATGGCACTTTTATGAATAGTTTCTTTTAGTTTCAAATTTTCGGTTTCTCGTTCCTTTGTCATTTGTTTGAGTAGTTCTTGTTCTTTTAAATGAGCTTCGATGGTACTTTCTTCGATAGAACTTAAAATGTTTTCAATGTTATCTTCATTGATATCTTCTGGTTTTTTAACCTGATTTCTGAGTTCTACGATTGTTGAAATGGCTTCTTCTTGGGTTAATTTCCCGATTTTAAGTTTTGATTGTAATTCAACAAATTTGTCAGCAACAGTATCGTTTAATTGTGAGGATAAAATGATTTGAGCTTTTGTTACAATATCAAAAGATTTTGGGTGTTCACTCTTACCAAAACCTTTATTCAATTTAAACCAAAATTTGTTTGTTAAGAAACTTAGATTTGACGCAAGTGGAATGTTGCCATTTGGTTTTATGTTTTCGTCCCAGGCCAAACGCAAAGTGTTTGCCGTTCCTGAAAGTAAAACAAATCCAATTTTCTCAAAAGCCTTATCATTATTTCCCTTTCTATGAATGTTAATGAAGTTGAGATATTTTAAGTAAGACGATAAGTCGTCAACTTCGATTTTATTGGAGAGTTCTTTTAATAAATCTCGATCTTCAATATTATATTTGTGGTTTTGTGTAGAATAGTATTTTGTATAATCATCTTCTAGAATCAGATTTTGTTTGAGCAAAATATAAAAATTAGATTTCTTGGCAATAACATCGGCAGGTGTTTTACAGCCGTTAATAATAGTTGTCATTGCAGTTTTGGATGGGTTAGCTTTGTCCTTGCCCTGAACGATGTATTCAGCCTTTTTAAAGAACCCCTCAATATCAGTTTTAACATCTGAAAAATATTTAAGATGAATTAGTCTCTTGTTGTTCTTTTTCAGATTTGCTTGATTTATTTCTTTTATTAAAGAAAATAGATCGTTGAATAAAATTTGATATAGCCGGCCGTTGAAACCTGCGAAGTGGAATAATATTTCGGTTTCAAGAAAAATGGTTAATTCGTTATTCCAGGAGCCTAATTCGTTTAAACTTGAATTGTATTTTAAGCCCGTATATAAAACAACCCCTTCTTTTATTGTATTGAGTTGCTTTGTGAAATTTGCGTTTTGTTTTTCTTTAACAATATAGGCACTTATGTAATCTGAATATTCTTGCGAAGTAGTTTCATCAATTATAAATGAAATGAAAGAATGTGTGATTGTTGTTTTTTCATCATCCGTTAAAGTTATTTTCTTTTCCGTTTCTATGAATTTGAAGAGATTACAAATAATCGTTTCATTGTTGTCTTTAATTTCGTTGTGTTTGTCAGTCAGTTCTCCTGTAATTTTGAATGTTGCTTGGTCTGTAACAGTAAATAAGCCTGATGATTTTGTTAGGGCCGTTTTGAAACGGTTTAAAGAAGTATTTACAACAGCTTCGGGTATTTTGAAATCATAAGTTTCATTTAATAGTGCCGTAATTTCAGTCAGTGTAAACTGATGTTTAGCTTGGGAAGTAATAATTTCTTTGAGAAATTCACAAATGATACCGTATATGTCTTTTTCATTGTTGTAAAGTTCTCTGAAAACAGCCAAAGAGGCTAAACATTTACTTTCTTCTTTTAATTTGGCCATAATTTTATTTTCTGTTTAGGTTGGTGGTCGGTCTATGCTTGTTAATAACTGAGTAATCAATGCAATATAACAATTCTGCCGATATTCTGTTAAAAACCTAATTTTGTTCTGTAAATAAATGAAAATCAGCACATATAATTCAATTGTCCTCTGCGCAAAATGTAGTGATTTACTGAAAATTCTTTTCCTTAGTTCCCCGGTGTGTCCATAAAATATGAACATCCCAAATGAAATACATATCAAAATTTGATAACGAATAGTATTATACTGTAATGGAGGAACAGCTCTATTTCCTAAACTATGGCCAGCATATACTTGTCAATGATTTTTCCTTTAATCTGCTTCTACATTTCCAGAAGAAATATCATAAGTCAGATTATAAACCTCTATAATCTCCTCCAAACACTCCACCTCCTCAAACGGGAGCAATTGCAAAATAAGGTCTAAAGAATATTGAATGTTAATATACTTGGGTAGATTTGGGTTCGGTCCGGTATCTGTACTATCGAGGGTTATAATGCACATACTTAAAATGTTTGCGATATTATGCAGAATATCTGATGGACCATTGACCCTTAATTTTGCCTTATAGTCATAACCCTTCGAATTGGGCTTGGGTTTAGAATACTTCCGGTTTACCAGCTCCGTTATCTTTTCCTTGATTTTAAAATTTTCGGATACAGAATTTTCCATATTTGTGGATTTTGTAGTTTGGGCCTGAGAAATCAGGTTCTTAAAAGTTTCCAGGTCATTTTCAATTAATCGTGCGATTACCTTGTCCACGATATGCTGCTCTGATGGTTCCATAAGTTTAAAATTTTAATTGTTTATAGTGTTGGTAGGTGGCTATCGATTGATTTGGTTATTCTCCATGTTCGTATAGGTTGGATATTCCTGCTATTAAAATAAGTGTGCTATTTCCCCGTACCCAACCAAACCCATTTGTATTTTACCAATGGGATCTGGTATCTTACCAATTAGGTTTGGGGATTTTCCGTTATCTTTATGTAGGTATCCATTCCTAGAAATATTATATTTGGATTATGAACACAACTACAAAACCAAACCATATAGGTAGAAAGATCAGTCGCATCCGGGAACTGCGGGGCATGAAGCAAGAATTTCTCGCTATGGAGATGGGCCTTAGCCAACAGACCATATCCAATATCGAGCAGAGTGAAACCATTGAGGAGGATAAATTGGAACAGGTTGCCAAGGCTTTAGGAGTGACCGCAGAGGGAATCAAAAATTTCTCAGATGAAGCTATATTGAATATTATAGGTAATACGTATCACGTGGATAATTCATCAGCGGTTAATTATGGTTGTACTTTCAATCCCATCGATAAGATTATGGAGCAATCTGAAAAGATTGAAGAACTTTATAAAAAATTACTGCAAGCAGAAAAGGATAAAATATCCTATTTGGAAAAACTATTGAGTCAAAAATAGTTTCCCTGTTATTTATTAAGGTATATAAAGCCATAAGCTGATTTAGTTCATAAACAGATTACTTATGGTTTTTTATTTTTCAAGGAAATTATGCTTTGAAAGTTACCTTTTTCCGAAAGGATAATGGCATCCCAAACCATCCAAAATAAGTATTATTAAGCGTATTCCCCCTCGATTTTAACTTGCCGATTGAAAGTACTTCTTATCACAAACATTCACTAATGATAGTGTGGTTACTAAATTAAGAATAGCAAGAGGGTAACGCGCTAAAGCGGCGTTACGAGTTTTATTTTGAAGTAACTAGCTGATTTATAGTTAATTATGAGTTGTGGATGTTATTCGAATTATGTTATTTTGCGTCAAAACCCGCTACAACCCCTATAAACACTGAGAAATTTGCGACAAATGATAGCGAGTGGTTTCAATTTAAGTAGTCCGATGCGCCCTAATTCGATTTTATTTGACGCTTATCTTCCCGAACGCTATAAAATCGAATCAGGATCCAGGCGCAGGTAAGTTATGGTAAGATTTGGGGGTAATTCGCTCCTAGCAATGGGATAGTACTAATATTTATTTTTTAAGCCCTTTGGATTGTTTTTGGGGATGTTTTTCCGCTTTGTTCCGGGCCAGGACTTCCTTTAATATGGCCATATCCTCTTCCACTTTGGAATCGATGATTTTGGCATAATGTTGGGTTGTCCGTAGATTCTTATGCCCTAACATCTTGCCTACGGTTTCAATGGGAACCCCATTGGTCAAGGTGACCGTTGTGGCAAACGTATGTCGTGCCAAATGGGTAGTCAGGTTTTTCTTGATATTGCAGCGGTCGGCAATTTCTTTAAGATAGGCGTTGGACTTTTGGTTGCTCAATACCGGGATCACACAATTTTTGTTCATCATTTTCGGGTGATATTTGTATTTTTCAATGATGGCTAAAGCTGTGGGCAATAGGGGAATGGTAAAACCGGTATCGGTCTTGGTGCGTTTTGATTTGATATAAAAACTCCCATCGGCATTTTCATAGATCTCATCGGGGCGCAGGGTCTGGATGTCCACATAGGCCAAGCCCGTAAAACAGCAGAGCACAAACATATCCCTAACCACGTTTAGGCGGTCTCCTTCAATTTCTTTGTCGATAAGCACTTGGAGTTCCTCTTTTGAAAGAAACTCCCGCTCCACGGTTTTAAACTGTACTTTGTAGTTGTAGAAGGGGTCTTTGCTTATCCAATCGTTGCCAACGGCGATCCGGATGATTTTTTTAAAGTTGTTTACGTATTTCAGGGCGGAGTTGTGGTTGCAATCCTTGGTCACTTTTAAAAAGTATTCAAAGCCTTTAATAAACTTTAGATCCACGTCCCGGATCGGAATATCGTTCATGCGGTATTCGGTCTTGATGTATTCCGCTACATGGCTACGGGTCGTATGGTATCTTTTATAGGTTCCCAGGGCAAACTCGATCCCGACCAGTTTTTCCATCTGTTGGTTGTGCTCGTCAAAAAGTTGGATCAACATTTTTAACTTGGCATCTTTGCCCAAGTATTTATCCTTAACATCATGAACCGTAAAAGGATGTCCTTCTTCGATTAAATTATGTTGAATTTTATTTAGTTTATGTTTGATGGTGGTCATAAATTGATTCAACTCTTCAGCTTCAAAGCCTTTGCCTTTCAATTTATTCATTCGGGAATCCCATTTGGACGGATCAATTTTTCGGTTCAAACTGATGGACGTTCTACGCCCATCTACCGTAATTCTTAGGTATAGGCCCGCTTTACCGTTCTTATCACGTCGCTCATCTTTAAGGTAAAAAAGTATAGAAAATGAATTCATCGATTTTTAGGTGTCGATTTATACCTAATCAAGGTACAAAAAAGAATTCATATAATTTTGTAATTACTTAAAAAATAGATGTTTATAAGGAAATCGACACCTATTTATAAAATTAAAAAGTGGTGTCGATTTGGTGACTTTTTATATACTATTATTTGATGTTACATGGAAGTGTTTAAAATAAAAAACCCTGTAAATCAAATGATTACAGGGTTTTTATGTTGATTTGGTGGTCAACCAGTGGAGCCGGAGGGATTCGAACCCTCGTCCAAACAAGCAATCGCAATGTTTTCTTCATGCTGAGTTCCCGATTGGTTTTCGAAGTATACCTGACCGGGAACCGCCCAGTACACCCTTAGCTTCTTTGATTTTGGTGGCAACGCCAAAGCTTCGTTGCCCTTGTGTTGACTTTGATGGTGCTTCTGATTGGGACGCCGCCAACAAGGGCCTCCCAGAAACATCTCGCTTCCCTACCTTGTAGGGACGAGGCCAATCCTACTGTGATTCGGATTAAGCGGCAAGAGCGTAGTTATTTTCGCCAATTAAAAGTGTGGAAAATGAGATTAACGAGCTGTATCCCAGCGCTCGGCATGCTTACATTCCAATTGATCTCGCTGTCAAAACCGGTCGGCCCCTTCAATTCGTTTACGGCATGCCCTGCATGACGTAAACGAATTGAACCCTCCATAGC
>CAKUWM010000149.1 GCA_934699305.1 uncultured Saprospiraceae bacterium
CTGTAGAAATTTTTTGGTGGATAGATCTACTCCAACTTTAACATCCTCTCCTGCATATTTTATTAATTGCATAATAACAAATCAATCCCATACATTTCTCTCCACCACATATCCATACAACGTGGGGTTATTCCCCGCTAACCCAATCGGATCCTGGCTTATATAATTTCCCTGCTCCGCATCGTAATACCTGAACCAGTTATAATAAAGAGCTGTTTTATCCAGCCAAATTGCAATTATTTTGTTTTAATAGCATTAAATAACATAAGAAGAATTATTTGAAAGGATTTATTTCTTAGTCTTAAATATTTTTATTTTTTTATTTGCTTCTATTGTTATTCTTCCCACTACAGCGTCAATACTTATATTACCGCACTTGCATTCGTCATATATATCTGGCATACTATTAATAAATAAATTACAAATCGTGCATTCATAATAAATGTTCTTACCAGCAGGATATCCTTTTTCAATTTCAAATTGTAAATAAATTTTATTCATTACTTGCATATTTTTTTGACTGACGATTTCTAAGTGACCTGATTTTATTAATTCTTCAACATTTCACAATGGTGTCCTTAATAAAGCTTCTCTTAGTCTATTAATTAAGTCTTTAGATGTTATACATTGTATCGGACTTAAATTTCCTAAAATCGGAATTTGTCTATCAATCCATTGCAAGCTATCATTATTAAAAAAATAATAAATAACATAAGCGAGATCAGTTTTACCTTGCAATCGCTCACTTAAATTTTCCAGAATACTTTTATCTGTTTTAAAGTCCGGAGCATTTATTGCATCCTTTGCAATTTCAACAAAATCGCACCAGGCTTCATCTCCAGGATAATATTGTTCTAAACTGATTTGTTGCATTATAATTTTCAAATAGAGGTCTGATTAGTATATTTCCGTTCCATTAAGCGATAGTCATGCTTTGTTGTAATGAATTAAGGCAAAAGCATAGAGGCCTCGCTACTCAACCCCAAATTCTCTTTTGATATTTCGTCTTCAATTTTTTGTACTTAGCTGTCGTATTTTCAATTTTAGGTGGTTCACAAAGTAACTGTAAATCATCCCAGTTCTCTTTTATGAGATTGTCTAGTCCAAACTCATTAATCGGCTTTTTTTCATTAAATAACATGGAAATGACTATGGGAGCATCGAATGTTATTCCTGAAATGTGCTTGGGTATGATTTGCACCTGATACCGATCATAATCCTGGTAAAAAACGATATCGAAATGTGAAGGATTAAGCTTTAGTAACACAACGGAATGACCTGAGTTTTCATAATCTTTTACTATTTTTTCCTGAACTAGTGTATTCAAAAATGAATACCTCTTATCAATATTTTTCAAAAAATTAGTCATATTAGCTGCAGGTTTTTTTTAAGTGACCATTGATTTACCCATTTATAGCCTTTTTTGGTTGTCAGGTATCTGATTTCATCTTCTAAATATGAGCCACTACGAATATTTTGCTTTGTAACATTTAAGATGATTCTATCTCCCCTATCTGCAACTAAATCTAAGAATTTTTCGTTTAAAATCCAGGGATTCCCTTGTTTTTCAACAGAACCCCACATATCACCGATACTAAAATAGCTAGCTTTCTTTCTTAAGGCTTTATCAATGTAAGATTCAAATTTCGGATTAGTGACATCAGTCATATGACCCAAGACCGTCAAACCTGAATTATTAACATTTTTCAATGCTACTTTCCAAGCTTCGTCGAAAATATCCAAACCTGAGGGATCAGATTCTTTATTCGCATCCCCCACATATCCATACAACGTGGGATTATTCCCCGCTAACCCAATCGGATCCTGGCTTATATAATTTTCCTGCTCTGCATCGTAATACCTAAACCTGTTATAATAAAGAGCTGCCTCCTCATCCTCATACTGCCTCCCGCCCATGCGTGACTGCCGGAAAGGTGTAAAATTCTTTTCACCGGGCTTGCCAATTATCGCTAATTGTGGACCGTCACTTTTTATTTAATCCAGACCTGGTAAGTCTGAAGCACATGCCCGTTAGTGCATTATTGCACTTCCAATCATTTAGTTGGGGAAAATTTAGAAAAAGAATAATCTTTCAAATTAAAAATACATTTTGTTTCATACGGAGTATTTTCACCTGTTATCAAAACAACAGTTTGCTCTTCGTGGCCTTCCACATACCACATTGAATAAATACCCTGAATACTCTTCGTTAACGCCGGAACACAGGGATTAACCTTAAGTGTTCCATCAAGATTATAAAGGTACATGTTGTTTGAACCCACTTCCCTGTAATCTGCAATAATTATAACTGAATTGATAAGTTTTGAGAAAATTATCTGGAATATAGGAAGATTAAATTCTTTTACTACCAGTATATCACTATGTTCCCAGGTAATACTTTTTTCATTTGTTATTTTAACATTTTCTAAACTAAACATAAAAATTAATTTATCGGATAAGATTTGGTAGGCATTAAATATTTCATCCTTTCCGCCGGATTCACCATCATCTCAATTTCGGAACTAGCTCCCAACAAATATTTCCTGTAATTACGCCTACCTAGCGCATCCTCATAAGAACAGTATACAATCTTCGTCTACCTTGTTCAGACTTTAAACATTCAGCTCCGGTTATTCCCTCCATTGCTGGGACGATAGATTCCATCCATTTTTTGTATTCTTTTCCAAACCAGTGATTTAATACCATTGCCAGCTGTTCATCACCATCAACATAAGCGATAATCTCATCCTTAATTGGGCTTTGATAAAGCTCATCCTTTCCTAAAATTGAGTAGTGGAACCAATGTTCTTCATTAAAGTCCTTTTCGGGGCCGTCCCCTAAAGGGGTAAGTTTTTTGTCTGTATTTTTCATTCAAAGAAAAATTAAAACTAAAATTCTCTAAAATTACAGTGTATTTTGCATCTAATCATTCAATCTAAATACTTTTATTTAATGACTAATTTTTATAAATACTCCTCTTTAGCAAGAGACTTTTGCCATCGGAACCAATAGTGCTTCTTTTATTTATCGTCCTGTCTGAGAAGTAAGGTTTTAGCTCGAGAAACTATTTATTTATAAGTATGTGTAAAGTTTTTTTCTCAAAAAGTCCAGTTCATTATTTTCATTTATCAAAATCTGATCATTCCGATATACAATTAAATCATTAAAGGATCCCATCCCCGCATATACCGTTTTGATTTCATTTTTGATTGATTCAATATTGTTATCTTCAATATTAGATAAAAAATATTGAAATGTATGAACCCATTCTTTGTCATCAGAATTTTCTAAAATCCCTAGAATATCTATAATAATATTTTTAATATCGCTCATGTTATTTATTTTAAAGGAAAACTTTCAACCACATTAACTCCATCAATGGTCCATGGTTTTAATACAACTATTTGTTGAGTTCCTCCCAAATATATACCACCTTGTGGCGCAACTTCGCCAATATAAATATTAGTTCCTTTTGGAATTTTGACTTTAAACCCTTGATTAATAACAGATCTTGCTCCTCCCGGCCATTTTGGTAAAATCGCTTTGTCTATTCTTGTTTGTAAAACGCTCATAGGTGCTTGTTCTGAAAAAACTGTCCTAAAGGCTTACCCTTTTCTCCAGCTCGATATAAGTATACATCTTTCTTAAGAGTCGCTTTGATATATTTTCCTCCTATGAATGTAGATGCTATACCGTCATCTAAATCAGGAATCTTTGATTTCGGCTTGCAATCTAGTCCCAATATATCTATCTCTATATTACTATCCCCACATACCCATACAACGTGGGGTTATTCCTCGCTAACCCTATAGGGTCCTGGCTTATATAATTTCCCTGCTCGCTGTCGTAATATCTAAGCCTGTTATAATAAAGAGCTACCTCTTCATCTTCATCTTCATACTGCCCCAACTGCCGGAAAGGTATAAAATTCTTTTCACCTTTGTGCTTCCTTACCTTGCCATAAATATCGTATGCCGCTTCCCATATTTTTTCCCCTTTTGCATTATAAGCTTCCACAGGTTTGCCTATGTAGTCGCTGATAAAATCTTTTTGTTTTACTCTAACCTTGCATTTGGATTATATATTTGTTTATAATATTTTTCAATTAAGTTCGCGATTCTTTCTTTTTCTCCTTTGTTCATTTTCTCTTTATTAGAGTTCCAAATTTTAATAGAACTTTTATAGATAATGCCTTGTACAGCGTCTATAGAACATACCAAGCCTCTGTTATTTTCGCTAAAAAATAAGTCTGTTCCCCTACCCAATACCTTAATACCATATTTATTTCCGGAATTATCAAAAACAAAATTCACATCTCCAGATTGCATCAGTTCATTTATATAGTTCATCGTCAAATTTTTTATTACATCTAACTTTTGTTCCATCTTTTTTAAGAACCGCTATTATATTTTATCGTTTTTTGCGGACTTTTTTCATTTTGCTCATTTGAAGATTAAAAAAACCGCTTAGATTGAAGCGGTTCTTGTTTCATTTTAATAAATTATTAAAGTATTCCTTTATTATTTCACCTAACTTGATGGATAACTCCCATTGGATAGAACTATATTCTTTTTTCATTGGCAAATCAGAAAATGAACCCATTCCTGAAATTGATTTATCTATTTCTTCTAATAAAAGGCTAAACTCAGGAGTTTTCTCATCCGTTTTTTTTATTAATTCAAGCTTGATATTGTACCAGTTTGCTTGTTTAATCCAATTTGTTTGATTAAGTAAATCGATTATTTCAGTTAGTATTTTAATTATATTATTTTTCATCATTGCAATATATGTTCATTCTTATAAATTAAAACATCGGAGGGGTTAACATCTTTAGGAAATAAAATTTGAGAACCTGTACCCCCTTTAACTTTCCCATAGTAGACATATATGTCATCTGTAGCCTCATAAATTCTATGTATTTTGTTGGGATTACCCCATTTTTCAATTTGATACATTGAGTCTGTTCCCTTTGCAGTTACCGTCTTTTTCGTCCCGAACCACTTACCGGCATTATTAGGTGTTTCCTCAGGTATCCATGGTGACCTATATAATTTTGTTCCTTTTTTTATTTTCTTTATTCTCAGGGTTTCAAATTCTCTTGCAAATGTTTCTGGAAGTTCTGGCAACTTCTTTTTATTCTTGCCACACTCCAAACCAAACGGGTCAATCTGTGTATTGCTGTCAAAAACATAACTGTACATCGTAGGGTTTCCGCCCGCCAACCCAATCGGGTTCTGGCTTATATAATTTCCCTGCCCGCTGTCGTACTATACACTATATGTACGTTCTTTTGTTTCTTGCCAACTTTTCAATTTACTGTCTACTATAGAGCATTGACAACTTAATCATCAACTTTCTAAGCCATCTTATTTTGTTAAACTCAACTTAGAAAATTTCTCATCTCTTAAATTAAATGTTGTTTTGTAATCATAATGAGGATTATTTTTGGAAGCTAATACAACTGTTTGATCTAAAGCCCCTTCCTTGTACCAAATTGAATACACGCCCCCAACTTCATCTGAACTAAATGGCAATTGGGGATTAGACTTTAAAGTACCATCGACTTTATAAATAAATAAATTATTAATCCCCACTTCTCGTGTACTGCGTATAATAATTATAGCATTAATTAATTTAGAGTATAATGCGTCTAAAACTCCATATTTAAAATAGAGTTTAATAACTGCATTTTCTATATTCCAAGAAACTGCTTTCCTATCATCTGAAATATTAAAATTATATATGGGCATCCTGTTAATTTATTGGATATGAATTTATTGGCTTTAAATATGACATTCTATCTTCCCAATGAACAAGCATTTGAAATTGTGTTCCACCACCTTCCAGATATTTGCCAGTAACAGAATCTATCTGGGGGCCCACTGGTCCAGATAAAACTGGTAAATCTTTAATGATTTCATATTCTTGTACGCTAGATATTTGAGGTTTAAATTCTTCAGTTACGGCCAATTTAGTTCTTACCATATTTACATCCGGTATATTATCAGTTGTTGCCCAACCTCCGGGTCTATTTGCAGGTTGTCCTAATACCATAGCCATTCTTATTCTCGTTCCCGATTTTAGTATCTCGCTTTTAGGTGTGTATCCAATTGGCCAAGGACTTATACCTGTTTTTAATTTATGGTAAGCTAGAGCAGCATCACTTGGATTTTTGAACTGGCCTTTGTGATGTTTCTGAAAAGCATTCCAACTATTGCAATCTGCTAACCCAAAATAATCTACCGATGAATTACTATCCCCCACATACCCATACAACGTCAGGGTTATTCCTAGCTAGCCCAATCGGATGCCAGATTATATGATTTCTTTTTTTACATCTATAGTAACCGCAACATTAACAAAATGCATTTAATATCTAACCTTATTAATCAATTGCAATTCTCCTGTTTTTATGGATACATAGTAGGCTCCGCCTATAAAATTATATGCAATAAATTTGTCTTCATTGAAATGTTCAATGTTAGTAAATGGAGAATCCTGAGAAGTGAGATCCTCAAAAATATCTTTTACTTGCCATATTATCTCGCCAGTTGGGCTCTTGCAAACTATATTTTGATTAAATATGGATTTTAATGGCACCTCATATAAATAAATTATTCGTTGTTTATAATCCAATGTTTTTTGCACTTTTAAGTTTTTTATTTCTATCTTTTTCATTCTATTTACACTTAATAAGTTTTTTCTTTCCATAGTTATCAACAGGTATACGTTCTAATAATTGAAATTGTTTGGCATTCATATCAGCCCCACCAAAAATTGGATTGACTTACCTGATCGCATTCTTGTACCAGAAGGTACGATAACTTCAGTAAAGTGAGTTGGGATTTCAGGAAGGCTGTATTTTAATTGAAGTTCGATTTGTAAGCGTCCCCTTTTTTCGGTCAGTTTAAAAGTAGAGGATTTTGTTTGAAATTGTTTTGTTCACCAGCCGCGTTA
>CAKUWM010000150.1 GCA_934699305.1 uncultured Saprospiraceae bacterium
TCAGGACTAAATATGAATTGTAAACCGATAACAGAATTAATTAATTAACCTGTAAACTTTTTTTAGGACGAGTCAATATTTTTTAATCAATTAAATTTTTTAGAATGAAAAAACATGTATTTTTTTTAATGATTATTGGTATATTTTTTATTTCCAGTTGTAGTAAGGATATACCTATAGGCAATAATTCAGCTAAACCCAAAGCTCAATACGCCACATTTACACCTGGTCTGCCGTGTGAACCAAAGCAGAGCAATGCATCATTACATCGAAGCAGTTCGCAAAATGATGATTCAAAGGAAGATGCAATAAAAATTTTGGAATTGTGACGGACATTAATCACATCAATACAAGAGATTACAGCTCTATAGCATATGATAGAGATCAATTACAGAGCAATGTAAGGAACTGGATAAACTATACCTATGGTGATCCAAACTTTATTCTAACGAATACACATAGCTTTTGTGACTCTCTTCTAATACCAAGGGATAGTGGGGATTATTTCACTGTTGCAAATGCAGCATACATGAAAGACTTAGCCACTTATAAAATGGCAACAAATTATCATAGCATCTCTGCATTTAGTACAATTTCCAAAAAACTATTATATGTGGATATAGTATATCAAGGTTCGGTAAAAAACAATCAATTGTTTTTCATTACAACTGTGATTGGCTCTAATGATGGCATTCCGCCACCTCTGGAATTTGATGATATCCTTTACTATCATTTTGGTGGTGATCGATTCCCAACACCTAATTGGGATGACTATACCAACTCCTCCAACGATTTATTGTATCCTAACACGATTTCATATGCTGTGGAGAAAGCTGTAAATAACAAATTTGGTCTTCCGTATTTAGGCGCAAATGAATATATAGACACAATAACTTATGTTGGTTTCAAGGAATTTGACAATGAATATTTTGATTTCCCAAAAACTTATCCACCTTTTAATCCAGATCCATACACTATATGTGGTCCTGAGTTAGCACGATGCAATTGGCCTTCTATTCATTATATAGCAAGCTATGATTCTGTTAGAAACAGTTTTTTGGCAACTACAGGTCCCAGGGATTTAAATGGCTTAGGTTATCAGATAAATACTCATAGACCATCTGTTACATATTGGTACAATAAAGGAGTCGAATTTTTTACAGCCCAAAGACCTCTAAACGGTATGTTTCTTAATTGTGAGTTATTCTTGTACGACTATCAAGATGGGTCTGGTGATCACAATTTTAGCAGCAATAATGCCGGTATTTCCTTTAATAATTATATGAAAAGTCAGCTTCCGAATAGTACACAGACCTGTACCTATCAGAATGAGCAATACAAGGACATGGCTGTATTTAAGGCCCCTGTTACTGGTGTGCCTTTTCCTTATGTCAAAATATATGGGGAAGAAAGGGATTTTAGAAGAGGATTACAGAGGAGTGTTTACTATGCATCTTATGGCGTTAAAAAAGTAAGAGGGCAATGACCACTACCGATCGAAAATCCTGATCATCTCCGCAATCCAGAGATTACTTCGTATATTTATTAAAAAAAAATATCAACTGACAGAGAGTGTAGCCAGAGGCTACACTCCTTTCAAAAATAAACCTTAGTAACATGCGACTATTATTTTTCATGCTAATAGTATTTTCATTTAGAAGCCTCAGTGCGCAGGAATTGAAAGTCTATATTGATTGGTATGCACATCCAGGATATTATGGTGCTGTTGCACTTAATGATGGCAGAATTGTAGTTGGAATCCAACGTAATCAGATAGGAGAAGGCTTATGCAAGCGTCTCACGTTCTACTATTTTTCTTCTGAAGGAGTAGTAATTGATAGTGTTACAATCAATAAATTTTGTGACGAAATTTGGTTCACATATACTAACTCCAGCCTAGCTTCCGATGGTCGTAACATTTACTTTAGAAACATGATACAGCCCAATATTCATACTTTTGAAGACCATTTTGTGGAAGGAAAGTGGATGGTTTTCGATGCGTATGATAAAACCCTGGATACCCTTTCGGTGCTGAATTCAGATGACATAGATAGCGCACCCATTACAGAGTCGTATATGTATATAGACACTATCACAAAACAACTGGTGTTCAAATACCAGAATAAGATCCAAATAGTGCCGTATGATACGGTTGGCTCAATAAAGAATTTTGGAAACTATAATTTCGAAAAAGCGACCGAAATCAACAATAGTAGATTTGTATCAAATTGGAGAGGCAGGATAGATGCGTTGAACATAAGGAGTTTTAAAATGGACACTTTAGCTTATTTTTTAGATTCGACGCACTGGGGTGCTTATCCAACTGGGATTGAATTTAATGAAGATACCTTATTGATATGGGGCAGGAGTTTAGAATCCAGTGATGGTCACACGGAAACAACGATCAATAGTGTGGTACTGGAAAATAAAACTGATCTATCACAACATTTCAGAGCAATAAAAGCCTATGGATTCCCTTGTGTCCGTAAGGCCGATACAGACAATCTATTTAGAGTAAGGGGTAAGTATGTAGCTGCCTCTTTTTTCACAGCAGGCCTTGGAGATATCCCTTGTGGTCTCACCTGGAGACCCGACATACCCAATTGGTACGGAGTCTTTGTAATGGATTTCGCTGGTAATATCCTGGATACTATTGCATTTAGGGAAGAGTTCACTTATCTAACTATGGTCAATGGTATCAATGACTCTACGATTGTGATCGGAGGTATAAAAGAGAACCATGATGGATTGTACCAGTTTGCCAGAGTTATACATATACCTATTCCCAAAATAGCAACAAATAAAGTACATTCCATTAATTATAAAGTTAACCTATTTCCTAACCCTGTCAGCGATTATCTACAAGTCCATGTAGATACCTGGGGCATCCTTACCGACATCCGCATTTACGACACCTCCGGACGTATGACACGATGTGTACCGGCAACTATGAACGACCCTATCGATGTGTCTGATATGACACCAGGTATCTACTTCGTGCGGTGTGGACTAAGGGATGGCAGGGTGAAGGGAGTGGGTAGGTTTGTGAAGCTTTGAAACCCAATTTAAACCATCATTAAATAGAAATAAAATGAACGATCTAACAATAAAATCAGCAACCCCAATACTCAAGCTCAAAGAACCCATAGGCAAACTTATGATCCAATTCGATGACGACCAGCCGGAAAAGTTGGTTGATGTGGCTTACCTAATAAAGAACACTATATCAAATTTAGAGATATTAACAATAATTGGGATGCTCCACTTGAAGGCAACTATCTTGAATGGAGTTCTACAAAAATTAGAGTAGCTGTGCCAACTTTCGGCTATGTAGATGACAATTTAGACCATACAAGTTACGAACTTGGTCAATATGCAGGAACTGGCAATGTTAGAGTGTGTATTAATGATGGATTGGCTAAATGTTCTTGTTTTGCAACCAGCAAATCTGAGGATAACAATAATGATAGCAAGCTCTATGTACCATATTCTGCAAAATCAAAGGGTAGAGACATGGAGTCTGGATATAATCCTGCAACAGATTGTAATATTAGTCGGTTTGCAAGGTATTCAACTGATTTAACAAACAATTGGTTTTACTTTAACATTTCTTCATTGTCATTACCAGCACAGCAGGCATTTATAAGAGCGCTTAATACCTGGCGTTGTGCAATTGATATCAATTTTGGAATAGCCGATTTTGCAGGGAGTATTCCAGTTTCTATTACATCTCTTAACAATGGGCTTGATGCTTTTACAGGAAATACAACTGTTAATTGCCCGAGCGATAATCAAAAAATGTTTTGGGCAATAGATATGAAATTTGAATCTAATCGCATATGGCATTTCGATGAACATACAACGCCGCCTGCAGGTCACATTGATTTCGAATCATCAGCACTTCATGAAATAGGTCATGCAATTGGACTTATTCATACTAATAATGAAGATAATGTAATGTTTGATGTTCTTAAAGCTGGGACAGAGAAACGAATATTGACTGCAGATGACCTAGCCGGTGGGAATTTTTGTCAAGATCGAAGTTTGATTGATTTACCTTCCGGATGCGGCTATGAACTAATTGATTTGGTAGAAAATTGTAACATTCCGCTCTCTATCAATGAAACTAAAAATGAATCATTAATTAAAATATTTCCTAATCCAACAATAGCTGAATTAAATATTAATTTTGAGTCAACTATGTACTGTATTGAAATAATAGGTGCGGATGGTAAGGTTGTAAAGTCTTATAAACAGGTTAGGGGTCATTCTGGAGTAAATGTGTCAGATTTATTAAATGGGATTTATTTTATCAAGATCACAAGTGATAAAAATTCATACACTTCAAAATTTGTAAAGCTATGACAAGGATTTTCGCATACATATTGGTCATTATTACGTTATGTGCATGTCAAACAACTAACAGTAGAAAGCAACCTTTATTAAGTGCAAACCAAACTGTGCTTAATGCTAAAAATGACTCTTCAATTAAAATGCTTGCTATGAATTGTGAGTTTGTTCGAAACTATGTTGAAAATAATATGAAATATTACAATAATAAATATAAAGATAAAACCTTTGAATTATTTACTAGTAGTCATACAATATACCAATACAACGATACTATAATAGGATTGCTAGCTAATTCAAATTGTTATAAAGGAATGATTCCAGATGAAATAATTTATTACATAGGAAAACCCTCAAAAAGTTTTAACCAATTATCTGGTTTTATACAATATTGGTTTTATGATAAACATTTTGAAAATTATATGCCAACTGTCAGATTTTATAAACCTAAAGATACCATTATAGATAATTTTATCATAGTTCCTTATTATGGAATCGATCATTAGTTTCTCACATATAATTTGCAACTATATTATGTACAAAATTTAATAACAACCCAAGATAACACGGGTAACTGTTGCACAACCCTTCTATAAGAAGAGAATTATGTAATGAACTTTGCACTAATGAAATCAACCATTCAATTTGATGTGTTGAACCTGTAGCGATTCCGGTGTTGCAGGGTAGCAATTTGATCGAAAAACAAGCTTCTTGTGGATTTTATTGCGATTTTTACCGGTATTTCCATAATGTTGCACATGCTTTTGCGCTTGGGGTTGGAATATCGCAGGTATTTCTTCAGATTGTAGGTGAGTGCTGCCATGAGGACGTGTTTGTTGGCTCCACTCATGCCTCGAGTGTTGACCCTTTTCATATTATGGTGATTTATCAGCGTGCCTAACACCGGTTCTACCGTGCTTGAACGTTTTTTGGTAAGGTATCGGGTGTAGTTTTTATTCTTGTTCAGTTTGTGGTGCATTTTGTCGTAGAGTGGCTTATGCACACTATCGTCTATCTTCTTGAATTTTGTGACCTTGCCACAACATTGCGCTCTGAGTGGACATTTCGCACACATTGTTTCACTGCTTCTATATATTCTTTTTTCATATCCTTTGCTGTCAGTTTTGATGCCTTTGAAAGTCAATGTGGCTTTGTTCCCACCTTCTTTTCTACATTCGTACCGATCCAAATCTTTATTGAAATAAAAGCCTTCGCGTTCTACTTTGTATTGTCCGAAATTTGGTATATATGCATCAATATTGTGATCTTCACAGTATTGCAAACTTGATCCGCTACTATAGCCTGCATCTGCCAGCACTTCCTGTATTTCTAAGCCATTTCCCTTAAAGTTATCTAACGTTTGATCCATGATTTGTGAGAATATGGCACTGTCTTTTGAGCCTGCCGTACTGGCACAAGCCCCGGTGACTACATGGTGTGCATCATCGACACTGAGCTGTCCGCAATAGTTTAGTTGTCGGGCTTTGCCCGGCTTGACACTGATCTTGGCATCAGGGTCTGTAGGTGAATAGTGTGTATGATTGCTCAGATATTTTGGACGAATCTCAATCCCATCTTCATCGGTTCGGTGGCTATTATTGTTGCCGGGCATGCCTTTGTACTCTTCTGCCTTCCATGCATGATGGCGTTCTACGAGCTTCTTTCGTGTGCTTGTTACTTGATATTCTGATCCTTCATTCAATTCATCGACATACGCACTTGCGTCTTCAATCACTTCTTTCTCAATCAAACTATCCATGCCCGCATTTGCCTTGATGAATGCACTATCCACCGCCTGACGTTTACCTCTCACCATGCCGTTCTGAACACATAGGCTAAGTACCTTTCGGAACAATAGCAGAAAGACATCCTCACCATAGAGTTGTCTGGTTCTACTTATTGTCGAATGCCACGGCAGCACTTCATCCAGATCATAACCTAAAAACAGCCTTACATCCAAACAATTACTACAATACCGGATCAATGCCCTGTCACTATTGATATTATTCAAGTATCCAACCAATAGAATCTTAAAAAACACAAGGGGATCGATGCTTTCTTGACCTTCATTGCCATAGTATCTGGCTGTTTCTTTGTATAAAAAATGTAGGTCAATAGATGTGTCTAATAATCTGTAAAAATTATCCATCGGCACTAACTTATCTAGAGAGGCATCATAGAATAATTTTGCTTCAAAACTCTTTCTTCCTTGCATTTTTAAATATAAGAAAACCACATATAATTTAATAATAAATCCAACATTATTTTTTGCTAATTTTATAGAAAAATGAGTTGTGCAACATGCACAAGGTATTTATGAAAGGCGGGCTGAAAGTTATAAATTGAACTTGCGTACTTCTATCAACTTTTGTATTTTAGCCGAACTAAAGTGCTACTATTCCCGCCCTTCATAAATACCAGAACCGTTGAACAAACCCTATGTATATTTACATGATAATCAGGTATATATAATATAATATGGCATTGTTTTTGCATGA
>CAKUWM010000151.1 GCA_934699305.1 uncultured Saprospiraceae bacterium
GAATTGAGTATTGTACCATCTATATTGCTACGTATCAATTTTGTCATCAAGGATACTGTTTCAGACTCAGAGCTCAAGCCTTTAAAGCGATGTTCGATACGGGAATAAATGACTTCATCCGAATTTACCTCAGTGGCAAAATTAGAAGTCAATACGGTTCGATCTAAATTGGTATTTGCTAAATGGATATAATAACCTTTAGACTGACTGAATGCCGCAGTCCAAAATAAGATAAGGCTTAGACCTATAGTCCATTTGTTTGAGAGAAATAACTTCTGTTTCATTATTTCTTACGATTTATTATTGAATGATTGATGGGACATTTCTTTTTGACAACTGATACATGTGGTTATGAAAATAAGCACAATGAGATAAAATGTACCTTTGTTTTTGAAGAACGACAAAATATTATTTTGTAAAATAACCCAAATTAGGGGGGGGGTAAAATTAAATTTTGTATAATGCATAATATAATATTTTATAAAATCAATAAACACAAATATAATTAATAAATTGAATGAATCAAATATTTTTTATGCTTATTCGGAATTTTAACCCACATTCAGCATTAGGCAAAGTGAAAAAGATGTACTGACTCATGATCAATGGTTTCATTAATCCATTAAAACGACACGTACATCAGGATTACTCTCATAATCAACTCCATTATTTATTGGAAAAACCTCGATTTTTGAGTTCATGTATAAATCTTTTTATTCATAAACTTTATTTTTATTGTGTACTTTTTACACAATATCTTCAGATAATTTATATCTTAGCCAAGTACAAAAAAAATGCCTACCATCATGGCTCTCAGTTTAAACGAAATCGGCTTTATCTTTGACTTAGACGGTGTCTTAGTGGATACCGCAAAGCTACATTATCAGGCCTGGCGGCGGCTAGCCAACAGCTTGGGCTTCGATTTTTCTGAACAACAAAATGAGGAATTGAAAGGTGTCGGTCGTATAGACTCCTTGAATAAGATTCTATCATGGGGCGGAATATCTATGAGCGAAGATGATAAAGTACAAGCAGCTACGCAAAAAAACGAATGGTACAACGAGCTGATAGCCCATTTAAGCAATAAAGACGCCTTGCCGGGTGCCCTTGAATTCCTTGATATAGTACGCAGCAAGGACATTAAAATAGCGCTTGGCTCAGCCTCAAAAAACGCACAACCTGTTTTAAATAGCTTAGGCATAGTTCATTACTTTGATGCCATTGTGGATGGCAATGCTCTGACTCACAACAAGCCTCATCCGGAGGTTTTTCTGAAAGGAGCCATTGGGCTCAACTTGCCACCGTCACATTGCGCCGTATTTGAAGATGCCGAAGTAGGCATTGATGCAGCACTTACTGCCGGCATGGCAGCCATCGGTATTGGCACTGAGGATGTTTTGCCAAAAGCACAACTGCATGTTTTAGCATTGCAGGACGTGGACATCGATTTAGTGATTTCCCTGATACATCGAGCCAATCATTGAATTCCCCTCCTTAATCCCGACTTACTCAACTTTAATACTTTTTGAATGAAGAAATATATTGAAACACACCCTTGGAAAATAATTGAAACAGACTTTAGCCTAAACGACAATACGGTGACCGAGTCATTGTTGGCGATAGGCAATGGCAGAATGGGTCAAAGAGCCGTATTTGAGGAGACATTTACCGGTGAAAGCCTTAGAGGTTCCTATTTAGCGGGTATTTATTATCCGGATAAGACGCGTGTAGGATGGTGGAAAAATGGATATCCTGAATATTTTGCCAAAGTCATCAATTCAGTTGATTGGCTCGACTTAACAATAACGTTGGACGACACCGTTATCGACCTCGGAAAGTTGCCTCCGGTGGACTATTACAGCGAATTAGATATGAAAAAAGGGATCCTTTCCCGGACATTTGGTCTTCGGCTACCCAACGACGTCTTTGTCCGTATTTCTTCAGAAAGATTTTATTCTAAAAGCCATCCGGACTCCGCCTTACTCCGATATCATATCAAAGTCGAAGAAGGCGAAACGGATTTTACTATTGATTCCGGTCTCGAAGCGGACGTTAAGAATATGGACTCCAATTATGATGAAACATTTTGGGAGAATTTTACTGCCGAAGCCATTGACAACACCGGCATTGTTACAGCGTCAACCAAAAAGACCAACTTCCGTATAGCCGCTTCCTCTTCACATCGCATCGTCGTAAACGGCTGGAATATCAATGGCACGACAGAATCTGTGTCTCCAAGTCACACCAACTCCAACTATTCCACCTTCCTTTCCAATGGAGATGAAGTCGTAATCGAAAAATATACCTCCATTGTTACCTCCTTCTTTTATCCGGATGAAGACTTAAAAAAACTGTCTTTGTCCAACCTCGAAACAATTACTGAGCTGGGATATGACGAGTTGAAAGAACAGCAAATTGCCGCCTGGCGAAAGAGTTGGGACAACAATGACATCATCATCGAGGGTGATGATGAAGCCCAACAAGGAATACGCTTCAATATCTTCCAATTAAATCAAACTTATACAGGCGAACACGAACTCCTAAACATAGGACCTAAGGGCTTTACCGGTGAAAAATACGGCGGAAGTACATACTGGGATACAGAAGCATATTGTATTCCCTATTATATGGCAACATCCGGCAGCCATGTCGGTCAATTTTTGCTGAAATACCGGTATAATCATTTGAGCAAAGCCATTGAAAATGCTGAAAAATTAGGCTTCTCAAATGGTGCCGCTTTATACCCTATGGTTACAATGAATGGGGAAGAATGCCACAACGAATGGGAAATAACCTTTGAAGAAATTCACCGCAACGGCGCCATAGCTTATGCCATCTACGACTACGTCAAATATACAGGCGATGAAGACTATGCCCTCTACACCGGTATTGAGGTGATGATCGGCATAGCCCGATTCTGGCAACAAAGAGTCAATTGGTCTGAGGACAAAGGCCAATACGTGATGCTCGGCGTAACAGGCCCCAATGAATACGAGAACAACGTCAACAACAACTGGTACACTAATTACATAGCATGCTGGTGCTTACAATATGCTTCGACTTTGCTCGATAAGTTACAAGAGAAAGATTCGGCTCATTTTGATAAAATTGTGTCCAAAACGGGATTTCATGAAAGTGAGAAAATTGGCTGGAGTCACGTCATAGACAATATGTATTATCCTTATGACGAAGAATTGGATGTTTTCCTCCAGCAGGATGGCTATTTAGACAAAGAACAAATCATGGTTGCCGACTTAGACCCCGTTCATCTGCCGCTCAATCAAAAATGGAGCTGGGATCGGATTCTCCGTTCGTGCTTTATCAAACAGGCAGATGTCTTGCAAGGAATATATTTCTTTGAAGACGACTTCGATACGGATACCATACGCCGCAACTTTGAATTTTATGAACCTCGCACTGTCCATGAATCTTCGCTTTCACCCTGTGTGCATTCCATCCTTGCCGCCAAACTCGGCGACTTTGGAAAAGCTTATGAGATGTATCTCAGGACGGCGCGACTGGACTTAGACAACTACAACAATGATACAGAGGATGGCTTGCATATCACTTCAATGGCAGGTACCTGGATGTCCATCATCAAGGGATTTGCAGGAATGAAGGTTACAGACGGAATAATCGGATTCTATCCTATGCTTCCACATAAGTGGACAGGTTATTCATTCAGAATATTTTACAGACAAAATACACTTGAAATGAAAGTTTCCGGAAAAGACATCATTGTCAGAAATCTAACCGGCAATACTTTTGAAATGACTATATACGGAGAAATAATAAATGTTAACAAAGGTGAAGAATACGTATATCACCGTAAAATAATGGACGCCTAATCCTTGTCGAAATTTGAAACTCTTATGAAAAAAAGATGGTTTCTACTGATTGTGTTCATGTTGCCCTTCATTGTACAAGCACAAAAACAACCCTCTGCCATGAATAATGTCAAAGAAAATACCGTACCCTGGTCTCAAAATGCCAATATTTATGAGGTAAACATTCGACAATATACTCCAGAAGGGACATTCAATGCATTCGCTAAGCATTTACCCCGCTTGAAAGCCATGGGTGTGGACATCTTATGGCTCATGCCTGTATATCCCATCGGCAAGCTCAATCGCAAAGGCGGTATGGGTAGCTATTACTCTATAAGCGACTATCAGGCAGTCAATCCGGAATATGGCACTATGGACGATTTTGATGCCCTCATAAAACAGGCACACTCCTTGGGCATGCACGTCATATTGGATTGGGTAGCCAACCATACCTCCTTTGATCACGTATGGACAAAGACACATCCTGATTGGTATAACCGGGATTCTACTGGCAATATTTCCGTGCCTCGCGACAACAATGGCAATCTGACAGACTGGACAGATGTAGCCGACCTCAATTATGACAATGTAGAGATGCGGAAAGAAATGATTCGTGAAATGTTATTTTGGACGGAACAACACCATGTCGATGGCTTTAGATGCGATATAGCCGGCTTTGTTCCGCTTGATTTTTGGCAGCAATGCAAGGCCGAATTGGACCGACATGGCAACTATTTCATGTTGGCAGAAGACGAAAATCCGGAATTTCATAAAAATGCGTTTGACATGACTTATGCCTGGAAAATTCACCACAAGATGGTTGACGTGGCTCAGGGACGGGACAATGCAGCCGGCTTAACAAAAGTTATCAGTGAAGATCAAAAACTATTCCCTAAGGATGCCTATCGAATGTTATTTATCGACAATCACGATGAAAATAGCTGGCAGGGTCCCGTCAAAAGTCGCTTTGGAAAAGGATATCAAACCTTTGCTGTCTTGGTCTATACCTTGCCGGGTATGCCGCTGACCTATTCGGGACAAGAGTCCAATCTGGACAAATCACTTCGGTTTTTTGAAAAAGACACGATTGACTTTAAGAATTTTCCTTTGTCCAAGTTTTATACGGCATTAAATGCATTGAAACACAGACACCTTGCCCTTGCCAATGGTGCAGCCGGCGGCAGTTTCACATTGATAGGTACCACACAACCTGAACAAGTTTTGGCTTTTGCAAGAAATACGGATAAAGATAAGCTTGTAGTGATGGTTAATCTGTCGGATCACTTTTATCGGATTCAATTAAAAGGGGACAACACGTTTGCTCCGGGTAAATATAGTGAATATTTCAGCAAAAAAGAGGTTGAGTTAAACAACCACCAATCACTGGATTTGGGACCGTGGGACTACAAAATATTTATTAAAAAATAAGCATAACATCCATACCATGACATTACAAAAGCCAAGATTATCTTTCTTTCAGATATTCTATCTAAGCTTCGGCTTTCTGGGCATTCAATTGGGTTTTGCACTCCAAAATGCCAATGCCAGCCGCATATTACAGACCTTTGGTGCTGACGTCCACAGCTTGTCCTGGTTTTGGATTATTCCACCCTTGATGGGATTGATTGTACAACCTATTATAGGTCATTACAGCGATAAGACATGGACTCGGATGGGTAGGCGTAAACCCTATTTTTTATTGGGGTCCCTATTGTCAGCTTTGGGGCTTATCTTGATGCCTCAGGCGGGTATATTTGCTTCTATATTGCCGGCATTATGGGTAGGAGCCGGATTTCTAATGATTATGGATGCATCTTTCAATATCGCCATGGAGCCTTTTAGGGCTTTGGTAGCGGACATCTTACCGTCAGACCAGCGTACACTTGGATATAGCGTACAGACTGTACTCATAGGCTTAGGAGCTGTTGTGGGTTCCTGGCTGCCTTATGCGCTAAGTAATTGGTTTGGAGTGTCCTCAGAAGCAGCCGAAGGGCATGTACCGTATCATATTATTTTGTCATTCATCATCGGTGCGGCATGTCTTGTAGGAGCAGTGATGGTGACAATATTCTCTGTCAAAGAATTTACTCCTGAACAATTGGGTCAATTTGATGGTGCGGAAGAAGAGGTTGATAAAAAGAAACAATCCGGATTAGCGGCAATATTGTCGGATTTTGCGACGATGCCTGCTACCATGCGTCAACTTGCCTGGGTTCAGTTTTTCTCATGGTTTGCACTATTTGGCATGTGGGTATTCTGTACGCCTGCTATTGCACATCACGTCTATGGGACGCCATTGGTAGAATTCAACGAGCTCACAGATGCACAAAAAGCGACTTATCAGGAAGCCGGCGACTGGGTCGGTATCATATTTGGTGTCTATAATGGTGTTTCGGCAATATTTGCATTCTTTCTGCCTTATATAGCACGCAAAATCGGTCGAAAGTCAACCCATGCTGTATCGCTGATTGCTGGCGGAATAGGACTGTTATCCATATACTTCATCTCAAGTCCCAATGCTCTCTTGCTTTCTATGACAGGAGTAGGCATAGCTTGGGCGAGTATATTGGCAATGCCTTATGCCATATTAGCCGGATCGATACCACACCGCAAAATGGGAGTTTATATGGGAATATTCAACTTTTTTATTGTTCTCCCACAGATCGTCAATGCCATCATTGGCGGACCACTGGTTAAATATGTGTATGGAGGAGATCCGGTGTACGCCTTGGTAATAAGCGGTCTTGCACTCATCATCGCCGCAGTAGCCGTATTTCGTGTCAATGATATTGATGAAGCACCCATAAAAGCATAGAGATTGGATATATTGTATTTTAGAAAAGAGCTGAGACCTTTATCAAAAGTCCGGGAATTTAGGTTGCGCTGTTTTATACCAAATTGATTTACAAGCCAGTCCAATATTCTTTAAAATCAAAATGCTTCCGATAGCTATCGGAATGATGGTTGTTTAGGACTATGTAATTGGACTATTACGAATATCCAATCGGTATTAGCTTG
>CAKUWM010000152.1 GCA_934699305.1 uncultured Saprospiraceae bacterium
GAAAATAGGCTCGATATTCAGCTTGACCTTTTTGAATAATTATTAAAAAATGTCAACCTATTTTAGGCACACACATAGATCAAATTGCAATCAATAAACATTTAATTACCCAATCAAATTTTTCACTGAATGAACGGTATACATTCAACGTTGAGGTTTCAACGGCTACCAATTCAATTTTTGAGAAAATAAAATCACAATCAATATGCCTACAGGATATAGCGGACATAACAAGGGGAGTAAATCCTTATGATAAGTATGCAGGGCATACGCAGGAACAAATTAAAAATAAAGTGTTCCATGCTTCTTTTAAAAAAGATGAAACTTTTGTTCCTGAAATTAGAGGGAAGCATGTTTCGAGTTATGCATATTCATGGGATGGGAAACATTTCATAAGTTATGGTAATTGGCTTGCAGCACCTCGCGATAAAAAGTACTTTATAGGTGAAAGGCTGATTATGCGTCAAGTATTAGGCAAAACCTTGTTTTGTACAATTATCTCCGAACCAATGATTATTGACCAAAGTATATTTATTGCGAAGTTAAAAACAGAAGAAGAGAAAAATTATTCGCTCAATTTTGTTCAAGGTATTTTAGCATCAAAACTACTTTCATATTTTTTTCGGCATTCAAATAACGAATTTGATGCGTTGTTCCCAAAAATAAAAATCGGCGAGTTTAGGGAGCTACCAGTCCCTAAAATTTCTTTTAAAAACCAGGAAGAAATTTCTAATAGGGTGGTTTCGCTATTACAAATGGATAATAGCAAAAGTGAAGTAATCAAAGAAATCATATCCGAAATAGACCAACTCGTTTACCAACTTTACGGGCTTACAGAAGAAGAAATAAAAATTGTAGAGGGAGCAACCTAATCTATTCAATTGCTTAATGTTAACGAAGAATATGGCATATCTGCTTATTTTATCCGGGCTTGCATTGCTTGCAACAGGTGTTTATTTGCTTGCTAAACCAAAAGAGAAGCCTGTAGCAATGATGCACGGGCCTCAGCAACACAACAAGGTTGATGCTGTTCAAATAACGGTAAATGAATACAAAGAAAAGGGCAACCGGTTTGAAGATTATGTTATCCAACGGGTCGGGCGCTTAAACGGAGTTCGCTTTATTGGCAAAACCGCCGACTATCATAAAAACGGTATTTCCGGCAAAGAAAATATGGAACCAGATCTAAAGTTTACATTCAGGCACCAACCCTTTGCCGTGGAGTGCAAATGGCGCAGCCGCTTTGTGGATGGCAAAGTGCAGTGGGCCGGGGATTACCAGGTAAAAAACTACAATCGTTATGCGCAACAGTCGCAGGCTCCGGTTTACGTATGCATAGGCGTGGGCGGTAATGCGGAAGCACCCGATGCGGTTTATTTTGTGCCATTAAAGGCATTGAAATTTGGTTTTGGAACTGTAGAATATTTACAGCCCTTTAAAATTGCTAACGACCAGCAACTATCAACACGAATTGAAAAGAACAAATAGGTCAACCTGTTTACCAGCTGCTTACCGAAGAAGAAATATAAATCGTGGGTGGATTGTAGTATTTTCGGTTCGGAGGTTTGTTTGTCAGGGAGAAAAATAAAAATAAAATTTACAGTTATAATGAAATATGTTCCAAAATATTGCATTATTAATCATGAGGGAAAGGTTTTGATAAGAACTGATGACCACTCCCTTAAACTCGTTATGGTCGCGCCGGAAGAACTACTAACTATGGATGATGTTTATTACTTTAATTCGTCCGAATCTGCCGAAGATTATATTTGGAAATACAGTTTTCTTAATATTGATCCTACGTTAAGGCCACAAATAATATAGGAACGCCAAGGAACCGGCTCCGTTGCATTGGCGTTTCAAAGATATAGTCCCGGAAAATTAAAGCTCCTCCAAGAAGCGAATGCGCCTGTTTTCCGGCTAGCGAACTACCAATGGGTTGTGAAAAGGCTTCCATTATTATCTCAAAAACCGTAACTGATTAATTTTTATCTGAATCCTACTACAAAACAAAAGAAACACTCCACAATGTTAGCTGTCTTTGACATTAAATTTGTCTGAGACAGATAATTATGAATTATATCATTAATAGAATTCTTGTACCGTTTGACTTTTCTGATAACAGTGAAGAGGCCCTGAATACCGCTGCAGACATTGCTAACGAACACGCTGCGGAAATCCATCTCGTGTACATTATAACTTATGAAGAAATAGGTAATGATTCGTCAATTTATGACGACAACAAAGATTTACATGAAAAATTTATAAGTTTAACCTATTCGAAACTCGCTCAATATAGATGTAAACTGAAAGATAAAAGGAAGGTAAAAATTAAAATCTACACGACTGTAGGTGATCCTGTAGTCGAATTGGTACAATATGCTAGAAATTGGAAAATCGATTTAATTGTTACTGCCCCTAAAGACTGGTCAAGTTTTAAAAGGTTTTTTTTAGGATCAATCTCGTATCAAATAATAAAATATACTTCTTGTCCTGTTATCTGCATTCCGCAAGGGTACCATTATAACAACTTTGACAACATTATGTTCCCTATCAGGAATGTAAGCGGCGTTTTACATAAATTCGATTTTGTTAAGCCATTTTTGAAGAAAGAAGATACCTTACTGCACTTGGTAGCCCTGACTAAAGATGATACTGGTTCTTCTGGCCAGGACTCATTAGATAATTTGTTGGAATGGAAATTAAGAGCCAGGCCCTACTGCAAAGAGTTAACGATAGAGATGAAAGTTTCTGAAAATTTTGCAGAAACTATTCTAAACATGGTCAATAACAATAAAATTAATCTTGTTGTTATTAATGCCACAATGGAAAAGAAATGGTACCAGATATTTTCTGAAAATTACACTCAGCGAATAATCAATCACACACCAACAGCCATACTTTGTGTTAAAGCTCCGCAAGAAGAAGAAAAATCTGAGTTATCAATAGAAAGCAATGGCGAATATTTCCTTACGCCTTTTACGTATTAAAAATTTTATTAAACAAACAGTAAGATAACACCATCTGTTTTTTTAATATACATTAAAATAGACATCAATGACTTGAAATCCTGTATGATTATTTGTTATGGAAAGAAAAATAATTGGTCGTATAGGTATCGTCAATAATAGATTATTTGAAATTATAAATCATGCCTTATTCCTAAACAAAGCCGAATGTTAAACCTTTCAGGTGTTCGGCTTCATCGTAATAAAGGAGCAGGGCATTTCCCGTGTCACTTTCTTTGTAACACTTCCCATGATAAAGTGGCTTAATCCCGTTCGGCCATGTGTTCCCATTATCAGAAGATCGATGTGATGCGAATCAATGCTTGTAAGAATTAATTCTTCAATGTTACCGGTTTTTACCTCTATTTTATAATTTACGCCCTCCAGGTCAAACTGACTAATGAATGCCAGCATTTCGTTTTGAACCCTTTCCAATCTCTTAGCATTTTCCTCATCCAGATCTACATGGATCCATCCCGAAACAGATAAAATCGGCTCGTATACGGTAAGAATGTGTAATGCAGCCTCAAATTTTTTTGCAAGTAAAATAGCATTGTTAAGAGCCCTTCCGGATGGTTCAGAAAAATCAACAGGGCATAGAATATTGGTAACCAAATTTTTGCCGTCGAGTTTTATTACACATACCGGCACTTCCGATTTCTGGATAATTTGCTCCGATATAACACCTAGGTGATATTTTTCGTTTATTTTTTTATTTCGTGCCCCCAGAAAGATCAGATTGACTCTTTCAAGATTTCCTTTTTGAATGATCGTTTCAACAATATTTCCAAATGAGATAACAGTGTCTTTCACTTTAATATTATTACTTAAAAAGATCTTCCTGATTTCATGTAATGTTTCGGTAACTGATCTTATTATAATATCCTTTACATCTTCATTTAAATCATCGGCAGGCACTACGTACATTAATATAATTTCTGATTTAAAGATATCCGCAAGTTTTACAGCTACTTCTATTTGCTTTTGATATTCAGAATTAATATCAACCGGAACTAATATTTTTTGAAGTTGTTTCATGGTATCTATTTTGAGTTAAACCTGACAAAAACATATCGCGCTTACTAATCTTGTCGAATGAACACTTAAGTTCAACCACTTCTAAGTTAACCTGAAAAGCATTAGTGTCGGGCTAAAAATTTAGTTCTCGTTTAGCCCATGGCTCTGATCAAAAAAATAATTATTATGACTGATTAATGTTGTAAAGATATAAATGAAAAAGGATTCGCTAATTGCGGTATTATGTGACTACTGCAAATACCCTGATCTACATCCGGAAGAGAAGTCTTCGAACCAGCAAATAGGTCATCGGGTTGCTACTCCAACATGCCTTTCGGTTCTTCTTCAATGCGCTCTTTGTAAATTTCGTTTAATTCTTCTTCAAAAAAGAATTTTTCCTTGCCGAAGGCCGGTTTTAATTCATTTAGCCAGGAAGCATTTTCATCATATTTTGCAAAAAAAGGTTTAGCAACCCAATCATGATTTCTGCCCTGGAGGAACCTGAGGGTAAATACTTTTTCATTGCCCGCATCGCTAACGCCAAGAACCTGAATTTTACCCGCGCCGGTACTCATGCTGGGGCCTCTGACTGTTCTGCACACGCCGCTTACATCCTGATATGCCTGTTGAAAAATCTTCCATGCTTCCACTATAGGCACTTTAAAGAAATGCTGGGCCCCGGTATCTCTCGCCATGAACATATAGTAAGGGATGCAATTTTGATTTACCTGTTCTCTCCACATCACTGACCATATACGCGGATCATCATTAATATGTTTCATTACAGGAGATTGCGTCCTAATCTGGGCTCCGGTTGACATGATCCTTCTTATAGCAGCTTTCACAAATGGTGTACTCAGTTCAACAGGGTGATTGAAATGAGCCATAATAGCCAGATTAATTTTACTATTTACTATTTTTTCAAAAGTCTCCAGTGTATCATGCGCATCATCATCTGTAAGGTATTTATATGGCCAGTATGCTAAAGATTTAGTACCTATTCGAATAGTTTGCAGGTTCGGCAGTTCAGCCTCAAGAATGCTATCTATATAGGTTGAAAATATTTTATTCTTCATTATCATCGGGTCACCTCCGGTGAACAAAATATCGGTAATTTCGGGGTGCTGTCTGACATATTCAATTAGCAATTCGCTTTCCTTCATCGCAAACTTCAATCCCTCCATTCCCACGAACTGTGGCCATCTGAAGCAAAAAGTGCAGTACGCGTGGCAGGTTTGCCCCTGGCTGGGGAAAAAAAGAAGCGTTTCCCTGTATTTATGCTGGATTCCCGTAAGCCTTTCTCCATACAATTCCGGGACATTGTGTTCTAACTGACCTGCGGGATGAGGATTTAATTCTCTCCTGATCTTATCGGCTGTTGCTTTTATCTCTTCCCTCTCAGCCTTGTTTTCAATGAGATTTTTTATTTGATTATAGTGATGCTCCTGTAACATCTCTTTTCTTGGAAAAGTAAGCGTAAAAATAGGATCATCGGGTACATTGCTCCAATCTATCAATTGTTCAATAACATAGTTGTTTGCTTTGAAGGGAAGAACACAACTCACAATTTCAATATCCCTTATTATAGATGGATCAACTAGTTCAAGCTGAGGTATCGTTCTGAAATTATATTGATTGTAAGATTTATAAATTCTGCTTTTTGTTCCTGTTGCAATCATATATTCTTTGTTAATTTAAATGAAAACTAATTATTTGAATTCGTAACATGCAAGACCCTTTGGGGAAAAGGAATTTCAATGTCGTTAGCCTTAAATGCTTCGAAAATTCGCTTACGCAATTCACCACTTACTGCCCATTGCTGGGAGGGTTTGGTATCGCCCAAAACCTTTATGACGACTGAAGAATCTCCTAATTCCTGTACCCGCAAAAAGCGTGGCGCGGTGATAATGCTTTCTTTCCATTCAGGGTCAGCTGCCAGTTTCTCGCCAACTTCATTTATTACAGATGCGACTTTGTCGATATCAGAGCCGTATCCGACACCAATGTCAAGATTAACGCGCGAGAATGTTTTTGAAAGGTTCGAAACTGTTTTGATTTCACCATGCGGTACGTGGTGAATGTTACCATCTAAATCTCTCAAAGTTGTCATTCTTAATGTGATTCTTTCAACTTTTCCCGAGAGGCCTGCAACTTCAATAAAATCATTAATCCGATATTGATTTTCTAAAATGATGAAAAGGCCTGATATTACGTCCTTAATCAAGTATTGCCCCCCAAAACCCAGTGCTAACCCAACCACCCCGGCACTCGCCAGTAATGGAGCGATCTTTATTCCAAATTCGGTGGCGACCATCAACCCGGCAATAAGAATAATAACGATCCTTAAAGTAATGATGAAAATCTGGGTTAGTGTTTGCTCCCTCTGGACTTCGCCGATAGAATCTTCTCCGTCCTTGGGGACAACAGCTATTCTCACGGCTCTTGATAAAACCTTTTTCAGTATGTAATACACTATGGCCGATATGATAACGATAAAAAGAATCCTCATACCGCTACTCATCAACCAGGGCAACAATTGCTTTGTCCAATTATCCAGAAAGTTCATATTATATCTTTAAGATCATCGTCAACATTTTAGACCGAGTGTCCTTTGAAAATATTTTTCAGTATCCACTAAAAATTGTCCGGGATATGTTGAACATTATGATTACAGGGTTAATAAAAATAAACCATAGTTAGTCGTGGAAGTTAGTCGACACTGGTAGCGCTTGACAATCAGGCGCAGTTATAAAATTATCTAAAAAATAATTAAATCTAATGTCACAGGTAATTTATACCACATAACAAATAAA
>CAKUWM010000153.1 GCA_934699305.1 uncultured Saprospiraceae bacterium
CTTTTTAACAGCATGAAAATAAGAAGCTTTGAGGGCGCCTTCTGTCAAATCCAACATCTCGCTCATTTCACTATATTTCATTTCATCAAAATATTTTAGTTGAAATACTTCCCTTTGCTTTTCAGGAAGTGCGGCTACAGCTTTCATTAGCTCTAATTGTACCATATCACCTTCAAAGTATTGATCGGCAGTAAGACTTTGTTCAGCCACATGCATCGGCATACTACCATCTTCATTATTCACCCTTTTATTTACCCGAAGAAAGCTCAAAGCTTCATTCGATGCAATCTTGTACATCCAGGTAAATAAAGAAGCTTTCTGTTCAAATCGATGAATATTATTAAATATCTTAATCATCGTATTTTGAAATACATCATCAGCATCTCCATGATTCAATACTATTCGCCTGATAACCATATACAGTCTTTCCTGATATTTGGCTAACAGCAACCGATAGCCTTTTTCTTGTTGACTGCTATCAGTCATCATTGAGATCAACTCTGTATCGGTCTTATTCTTACTTTCCAAATTGCTGTTGTTACCTATTGGATGTTAAAATTTCAAAATAGTTTAATTCATGATTAAAAAATTTTAACCCAACTTCTTCATTAGACAAATGTGAGCTCAGTTTACAACTCATAATCAATGGCTTTTGAAACCATTAAAAGGACATGTACATCGGCACGCCCTTCATAATCAACACTATACGGCTTTCCAAAACCTTTATTGCTGAATATGGGTTTCAAAAAAATTCAGAATAAACAAACAAAAATGGCTCTATTATTGATTTGCTTTCCTAAAAAGCTGAATCCAATAACAAAGCCATTTTTTACAAATGCATCATACGATTCCAAGAGATCGCATTTAAATTTAAATTTGAATTATATTATACACAAATATTCATTTTCAATTATAATGCATCTTTCTCCAATTTTAGACTAAGACCTGTTGCTATCTTGCTTCGCAAATACTTTCTTTAACAACTCTGTAACCCTTTTCACGGGATTTCTTCTAATTTCCTTCTCCTCATTGGCTACCATCTTGAAAAGCCCGTCTAATGCCTGATTGGTAACATAATCATCTAATCGAGGATTTACTTGCTTTACCAATGGAATGGAATTGTATGCATTGGTCGCTTTGGACCAGTATTCTATCGCATTAAATTTATTCAAACTATTGACGATGACCGGATTAAATTCTGAATACAATGTGCTATACGTAGCACTTCTAAGATATTGAGTAGCCGCATCATCTGCTCCCATCAGAATATTAATCACATCACTTATCGACATACTCTTTATTGCCTTTATAAAAATAGGCTTGGCTTTGGTAGCAGCATCTTCGGCGCCCCGATTAATTTTCTCTAAAATAACATTCTCCACATCAGAAAAACCGGGTACGGCTTGTAATCTATCGGTGACTTTACGCGCTTCAGGAGGAAGTAATATTTTATATGCACTTTTAAAATACCCGTCTTTGGCAGATAGTCGGTCAGCTCCGTTAGAAATCCCAATATTGAGTGCTTCTTTCAAACCATCTGA
This sequence comes from uncultured Saprospiraceae bacterium, assembly GCA_934699305.1. Taxonomy (GTDB): domain Bacteria; phylum Bacteroidota; class Bacteroidia; order Chitinophagales; family Saprospiraceae; genus Parvibacillus. The sequence goes on from CAKUWM010000153.1 coordinate 1,542, forward strand.
AACCTCAGCATTGGTCGGTTCACTCATAGCAGTATTGACAAATTGTTGGAGCTCTGCACACCCGACTAATAGGAAAGCCGGAATAATGAGCATTAGGATATATTTCATGACTTTATATATGTTTTAGAATAAAAAATTAGTTTTACGAATTAAAATATTATCAAAAGAACGATATTTAGACGAAAATTAGGTCAAATGGATACCTAATATTTTCTTAAAATATAAAAAAGAGACATTTGATAAAAGCAAGATGGTCACACTGCATTGACATTCAATCTGCAATTGAGGAGATAATGCTACAAGGAAATAACACTGAAGTTACTGTAAAAAAATATACTTCTTCTTCTAAAAAGGGTGCAAAAGATCGTCGATTTATTGCCGATGCGATATACTCCATCGTAAAAAATTATCGCTATTACGAATTTATTGGCCCTTTATCAAAGAATCCAATTACCGGCATTATCGCAGCCTACTTTTATCAAAACAATATTCTGCCTCCGGAACAGGAAGATTGGAATATAATTGAAGTTACAAAAATTGAAGAGCAGATTAAATTAGCCTTAATGATGCCTGAAATTAAATTTTCGATCCCTCAATGGCTTCATGACCTTGGAATCCAATCTCTTCCTTCCAATTGGACATCTATCATCGAAGCATCGAATTTCAAAGCCCCTATATTCATTCGCGTCAATAACCTAAAAACGAATTTCCGCAAGCTCAGTAACTACTTCACCAAGAACAATATCCAACACAAAGTCGAAAATGAACATTGTATCAGATTATTAGATAGAATCAATCTATCTCAAAACAAAGCATTCAGCGATGGTTGGTTTGAAATACAAGATTTAGGTTCTCAACAAATTGGATTATTCTGCAGTCCCCGTCCCGGAGATTTCGTCATAGATGCCTGTTGCGGTGCAGGTGGAAAAACATTGCATTTAGCTGATTTAATGGAAAACTCAGGTACCATCATGGCACTTGATATTAATGATAAAGCACAGGAGGCGTTGAGGCAAAGGGCGCATAGAGCGGGCATTTCGATTGTTAATATTGCAGATTATTCAGACAAAGACCGCCTCAATCTTCTCATCCATACGGCACAATTAGTTTTATGTGATGTTCCTTGCAGTGCAACCGGTGTGATGCGACGTGAAATCGATCAGAAATGGAAGTTAACACCGGACAAGTTGCAATCATTGATAGAACTTCAACACCAAATCCTTGTCCGATCCAGCGAATGGGTAATTGCTGACGGCTTTTTGGTGTATGCTACTTGCAGTGTCTTGCCGGTTGAAAATAAAGAGCAAATAACCCGGTTCTTAGAATTGAATCCTAATTTTACTCTTGTAGAAGAAAAAACCTTGTACCCAACTATAGATGGACACGATGGCTTCTACATGTGTAAAATGAGGCGAATTCATTAAGCAAGGGAAATTTTATTGTCGCATGATAAATCAATATGTAGGGATTAGTTAATAAAAGACTTCGCAGCCATTTAATCAATAAATTTCAGTACTTTTGCGCAAAAAAGAGCAAAGATATGGCAACTCCACGCAGTGTAGCATTTTACACGTTGGGATGTAAACTCAATTATGCTGAAACGTCATCAATATCAAGACTATTTGAAAATAATGGTTATTCTGTACATGAGTTCCATGATGGTGCCGATATATTCGTAATCAATACTTGTAGTGTCACAGATTCTGCCGATAAAAAGTGTCGCAACATTGTAAGGCAGGCATTAAGGACATCTCCTCAAGCAAAAGTCATTGTCATTGGCTGTTATGCACAACTCAAGCCGGAGGAAATAACACAAATTGAAGGTGTTGACTTGGTACTGGGGGCCGCCGAGAAATTTAGAATAGTCGAATTTGTCGAAAGCATTGGCAATGCAACATCCAAAGGCATGATGATGGCCGGAGATGTTAAAGAAGCTAATCAATTTGTTTCTTCTTTTTCAATGGGAGATAGAACCCGCTCATTCTTAAAAGTTCAGGATGGTTGCGATTACAAATGTAGTTTCTGCACCATTCCTATGGCGCGAGGAGCAAGCCGTAGTGACACTATCGAACAAGTCATGGACAATGCCCGGTATATAGCAGCTCAAGGCATCAAAGAAATAGTCCTTACTGGTGTAAACCTGGGTGATTTTGGTAATGGTACCGAGGTAATTGAAGGAGTAAAGCCTAAGAAAAACAAGTTATTTATCGACCTCGTCCACCAATTAGATGAAATCGATGATATTGAAAGATTTAGAATTTCTTCCATAGAACCCAACTTACTTACGAATGAGATAATTGAATTCGTCGCACAAAGCAAAAGGTTTGTTCCTCATTTTCATATTCCACTACAATCCGGCAACAATAAAATTCTGTCAGCTATGCGTCGCAGATATAAAAGAGAATTATATGCCGACAGGATAAAACAAATTAAACATCTTATGCCGCATTGCTGTATTGGAGTAGATGTAATCGTAGGGTTTCCCGGAGAAACACATGAAGACTTCATGGAAACAGTTCATTTCATTGAAAGCCTCGATGTCAGCTATCTCCATGTGTTTACTTATTCTGAAAGGCTCAACACCCCAGCATCAGAGATGGAACAAGCTGTACCAATGCATACCCGTCGCCTCAGAAATGAGACTTTGACCGAATTGTCAGAAATAAAGCGAAAAGCATTTTATCAAAAACATCAGGGGGAATCCAGGCCTATGCTTGTTGAACATGGACATTCCAAAGATGAGCTTACAGGTTACACTGACAACTATATCAAGGTAGCTATTCCGTATGACGATACACTGATTAATAATATAATCACTGTTGAATTGGGCGCCTTTAACCCGGATGGCAATTTGCTGGGGCATATCTTGACCAATACTTCCGTAATATAGTGTGTGGGCGTGCAACCTTGACTAAAAATGAGTCTGAACTGGAAGAGAAGTTTGGGGCTACTTTTTACACGGAAGACATCGAGCGGTATAATCCAATTCCCTCTTTTAATATAGGGCCGGTCCAACCATTAGTTTTCATTGCCCAAAATGATCAATCCCATTTAAAAATTGGAATATGGGGTTGGAATATCCCGATAGGAGAAAAGACTCAACTGGTTATCAATGCCCGATTAGAAGAAATAGACAAAAAAAAGACATTTATTCCTTATTTAAATGTTGGCAAGTGCATCATTCTGATTGACGGATATTATGAATGGATGAGGTTGCACAATGAAAAAATACCTTTCCGCATTATATCGCATGATGGCTCAATTTTTGCCGTTGCCGGCCTATTCAGAGAAGAAACAGATAGTGCTGGTAATTTAGTCCATAATGTGATCATCATGACAAAGCCTGTTCAAGATAGTTTACAACAAATTCATGACAGGATGCCTGTAATATTGACTGAATCTGAGCAACATAATTGGCTGAATAGTAAGATAGATAAGAAAATGATCGAAAGCCTTGTTAATATCGAAAGAATTACTAATTTGCACGCATATAGAGTATCCTCAAAGGTTAACTCAATAAGAAACAATAATGCTGATTTAATTTTACCCAATGAAACACCAATATATTTTCAGGAAAATTTATTTGAATAACATAAAACCTTAAAAATGAAAGTATCACAACTAATTCCAACCTTACTATTTTTATTAATTTCTTACTCATCGGCATTCACTCAAGGCGGCCTCTTTGCCGGTCTCAATGGAAGTTACAATGCCACCATCGTGGCAAACCAAATGAATTATGGTCAAAAAGAATTGGACTATGACGGTATAACTTTTCACCCTTCATTCGGACTCGAAATCGGATATGATATCAATGGTGGAAGCCAATTGTCATTAGGTATCAGTTCTCAACAAACAGGACAAAAATACAAAGATGGCTATGGCAATGGCGATAAACTAAAGAAAGAAATTAAGCTCAACTATTTAGCTATCCCTTTGACATACAAATTTTTGATAGGGGGAAAGAAAACCCCACATCAAGGCACTAAATTCTTTGTTGCTTTGGGAGCTCAATTAGGTCTTTTACAGAAAGCAGAAGTGACCCACAATGTGAATGGGCAAAATACAACTTTGGCAGCATTTGCTAATCACATTGCAGGAGGAGGTAATCCATACAACTTCAACTCTAATGCCATTGCCGGTCTGACTTCTAATGGTGAACCAGCCAATAACAAAGATCTATTCCAATCCTCAGATATTCAAGGAATACTTGGAATAGGTATTCAAAGTTATTTTACAGAAAAGCTCTCTATGAGTGTTGAAGCTCGTGCCAATGGATCATTGACCGATATCAATGCGGAAAAATGGAGATTAGACGGCTACAAAGATGGCAAAAGACAAACTTATGGGAAAAGCCAAAATGTGGCTGCAGGGCTTAGAATAGCATTCTATTATAAATTCTAATGAATCAGAGGGAAGCATTCAGTCGGATGTTTCCCTCTTTCTTTTATTCTTTAAAACCGCATATTTGGTCAAATTAGTTTCACATATCATTTCATTTATCACCCATCCTCTTTTGATGGTCACATTGGGCTTATTGCTATGTCTCCGTCTGGATCCTTATTCCTTCGGAGTATTTGATTGGACTTTAAAATGGCCCCTGATTATAACGATAGTGATGATGACCTTCTTCTTTCCGGCATTGGTTGTTTTTCTATTGAAGCGTTTAGGCTTTATTAAAAGTTTTAATATGGAAACAACAAAAGAGCGCATAATACCCTATATAGCTACTTCCATCTTTTATTTATGGTTATACATTACTACAAAAAGTAACCCGGAAATTTCTGCTTTATTCAAAGCATATATGCTTGGTACAATAATTACACTTTTTACCGTTTTTTTTATCAATAATTTTTATAAAATAAGTGCACACATGGCGGGGATGGGCGGACTAATCATGCTTACAATAATGATGAGCTACCGCATTGAAGCAAATGATGCTTTGGGTATATTAAGCACTAGAATGCAGAATCTTCCATCATTTTTTATAATATTAGGTGGATTAACAACAGGATCAAGGCTTACGCTTAACGCACACAAATGGCATGAATTATTAGCCGGCTTTGCAGTAGGCATGATTGGATTGGCGATCGCTTTAAATATTTATCTTTAGACCCTAAAAGGTTAAATAGATTGGGATAAGTTTCAAAAAAAGCAATTCGTTATACTCGCTATTGTGGAAAGAATTAAAATAAAAGTATCTTTGCATTTCGATGGCAGA
>CAKUWM010000154.1 GCA_934699305.1 uncultured Saprospiraceae bacterium
ATCATTGATAATCTGATATTCCAAAACATAGACTCCAACTGAGAAATCGGTTAAAATAATAGCATTATCACTGATGTGTATCATTCTGGGATAGGACTCAGGAGTTCCTGACCAAAAGTCACATAACAAATCATTGAGTCTCCATGAAGACACTTCTTTTTCAGCGGTATTGGGTATAGTCCCTTCGAAGATAATCGAATCCGGTGCATCACAAAAGAAAAGTGTAGCAACGCCTGTATATCCGGCTTCGGCAGTATATTTTACATTTTTATACCTCTTGTCCAAATTAGGGCAATCCGCTTTTGTGACACCTTTGGCTGATTCCGGAGATGTGAATGTCAATGTTTTTACTTGGTCAAAACAACTATTGGTCAATGTATATTGGATAGTATATATAGTATTAGGCAAAAGATTATTTATGGTAGTATTTTGTGAAGTCTCATTGGCAAATGAAGCACCACCACCATCAACAGGGCTCACCCATGACCAGGTACCCGTACCTTTGCCCTGACATGATGCAGATACTGAAACAGGTGCGCCACAACCTCCACGCATAATCAACTTTAACTTGGGCACAACTTCATCTATGTGAATAATTTTAGAATCACTACTGGTGCAGCCCTTGCCATTAGACATTGTATAATTTAAAACAATATCTCCACCATAGGGGCCACAACTAGTAAAAGTTGTGGAATCTGTTTTAAAAACATTGTTTTCGACATAGCCAAAGCCGGCACTTATTGTCCAATAAGAAATATATCCGGATGGAGGTGTATTAAAACCGATCAGTGGAATATCCACCGTACCATCATAACATCCAAAAGTCTGATCAGGTCCCGCATTGGCATTGGCTCCCGGAAGGACTTCATGCGTAACCTCTTGTGATGCCATTCCCTGATCACAATTTACAGAAAGTCTAAATGTGTAGAAACCCGCGACAGTAGCCTTTGCTAAAGCTTTAGTATTATTCGGTTTTTCAATAACAACACTTCCCGGACCGCTAACCAAGGACCAAACTACAGTTTGTCCGGATCCCAAGGAACCGGCGACACCGCCATCCAGTTCTATAGGCAGCCCGGAACACCATTTACCACCAACTCCGGCGTTAACAGAGCAGCTTTGAGCCATACTATTCAATACAAAAATTATTATCAATAAGGATGTTAGGAAAAAGCTCTTCATGTTGTGCGTTTTTATTGGTGTTATTAATGAATAGGCAGAAAAATGGGCATTCCAACCAATTCGGCAACTCCTATTTTCTTTTGAAATACCATCACTAAGAATTGGTGCGGAAAGATTGCCTTTGTCAAATGAAGCATACTTTTCAATATTCAAATTTGAACCAGAATTGATTAAAATTTTATGTTGCAATTCATTTTTTTCTATCAAATTTATATTCAATAAGAATGTATTTTTTTGTCGAGAATAGTGTCTGAAAAACATTGTAGTAAGGTTTAAAATTTAACAAGAATTGTTTTAGTCTTTTGGATACTTTTTTTATAAATCCATCAGATAGCTTATAATCAAAATAGAAACTAGTTTATTTTATAATCAAAGCTGAATTGTGGGTACCAAAAAATATAACAACCCACATCATACGGTATTTTTTATCCATCATGGTTATTGCTGTAAGGCACTCAGGTGCATATAAAAGTCTGATATATGTACCTACATTTTTGTAAGGGCTTTGGCTTTAAATAGAAATAGCCTATTCTTTTTTAACGTCTGAAGTTAATCGAAATCCATAGATATTGAATCGGGTCACAAGTAGGTTAAAAAACCGATATGTAGTCGTACAATAAGACGAAGCACCATACCAGTCTCCACCTCTAAACAATCGATAAAGGCCCGAACCACTATCCATGTCTCCACATTCTTTGTAAAAATATTTCTGGCCTCCCAAGATATCCCAGCACCATTCCCATACATTGCCACTCATATCGTACAACCCGAGTTCATTGGGCTTCAAAAGGCCTACTTGTTTTGTGCCATACACAGTATTGTTGCCTTCATTCCAAGCGACTTCATTGATATTGTTGCTACCGGAATAGGTATAACCTTGTGATTTTTCTCCACCGGAAGCAGCATATTGCCATTCAGATTCAAGGGGCAATCTATAACCATTGGACTTAGTATCTTCAAAGGAAGTAAATGGTTTGCCGGTGCCTTTCCCAACATAATCGTTCCTATCAATAACCTGAGTTAGATTGCTATCCTTATAATATCGAGGACGACGACCGGTCTTGATACTCAATTCGTTGCAAAATACGATACAACTATACCAGTCAACACTTTCAACCGGCTTTTTGGGATCTTTGTAATAAGAAGGATTGTCTCCCATTACCTCTTGCCATAATTGCTGAGAAACTTCATACTTACTAATCTTAAAATCATTGGGAATGACATTCTTGGTGACACCTCCGTGGTTCATTGTCATTGGCGTATTTCCTCTAACAAGAACCATTTCTACATTGAGATTAGCAAGGGATGTCTGTGTGTAGGACGCAACATGCATTACCAGTAAAATACTAGTAATGATGATACTTTTGTAATGGTTAGTGTGCTTTAACATGGTGTTTTTATTTGGTGTTTTTACTAAGACTTCCAGATATTTCTCTCAGAAAATATCATAAAGTTGAATCTAAACTGTGTGTTAAATTATAACTATGTTCATTTTTACTTTCATGTCATTTATCTCCATCAATAATTATATTTCCGTCCTTTTCATACACAGAATTGCCGATTGGAGCGTAGGAAAATTGGGTATTATCAAAATTGGGATATTGAACACTTATTTTAAATTCGCCGATTGCTTTATCATTCCATCCATCAACAACAAGTCGTAACTTTTCGCCGGCTTTCATTTCACATTCTATCACCTCGTCCTGATCCCAAGAATTGCTGCTCGCATATGAATCTTTATTTTCAGTAAAAAGAAAAAAATCAGGATCATAACTGCGACCGGTCAAATTATTAAGTGTAAATGTGTATTTTCCTGAGATAGGTGCAGCAAATGAATATATCGCCTCTTTGGAAAAATAATTTGAAAAGCTGACTTCTTCAAACACATTAGGTCGAATTTCTTCATTAATAGAATACACTATATTCCCACTATTTTCGGTCAAAGTAGTTGTTCCATAAATATGATCAACGCTTCCAAATAATTGTTCATCCTGTGCAAAAACACCGCTACCATTGACTCCTTGTGGAATAAATGCAACTTTTAATTTAGCCCCTTCATTAGCTTCTACGACAATATTATAGCTATTACCTTCTGTAAGGATGATTCCTGATTGAAATTCTTTATCAGAATTGACAGGATTCAATAAGATACTGTTCGTTGCATCATAAATATACAAGCTAACATCTTGATCACTAATGACTGAGAATTGGGCTTGATTGACATGCCAATCAAGCCCATTGTAAGGTATTACTATATTAAAAATAATTTCATTGGTCCTGTTTCCACCATCTCCACAAGAATGCCATTTCCCATTATAATATTCTTCCCATGAATGCTCCGGAAAATCATTGGTTTTGCCAACAGTAAATGTTTCGAAATAGGGCTGATATCCATCCCAATCCAAATCAATGGAAACTTCATGTGAGAAATCCAAACTTGAACTCAATTTTGTATCTTTTAAAATAGGACAATTTAATACACTGCAAAATTCGTTGTGAATATCGGATTGTGTCTGTAAGGTATTATATAATTCTGGCGACATTGGGAATTGTACCAAACTATACATGATTAGAAAATTGGTTAAAAGGTTCATACTTTAGTAATTTTAAGTTATTAATTAAAATCGGGTGACCTAAAGTATTCTTTTTATTGTAGATGTTTTTATGGAAGAACCTAAACTTCTTTTTTAATTATGTTACAAATTTAGAGTACTGATTAAAATTAGGCAATCTAACCTTTGTTAGTTCAACAGGAATTCAAATTAAAGGCAAAATATTTTCTTTAATATGAGTTTGAGTTCAATGTAACAGTTTTACCAAAACTCAATAATTTGTTTGTTTTTTTTGCACTATGCATTTGTTTACCATCCAATAAACTCAACCAATTCGTAAAAAAAAACAACTCCACACTGTTACTTTAATCAATCATTTCGTCCTAATTCTATCTAATACCGATTTGACTCTAATAAGGTGACAGTTTTTCAAAGTATTATGACTTGATAGCTAAAAATTTTGGAAAAATCTACCGTAAAGTGTATATTTAAGCGTTCATTAAAATTTATAATATGCAGATTTCTAAACTTTTGTTCTGGCTCATTACCATAATATGGTTTTTGGCCGGCACATTTTGGTATCGAAGTTGCAGTCCGTGTCATAATTGTGGAAGCAATGGCACAGAGACTACAGCCGTTGAGAGCCCGACATCTTTGCCAGGCTTTACTATTAGTGACGGAAATTGGTCGGCCCAATCGCCTTCCAATATCCGATTTGGTATTTCTTCTGATGTTCCTGTCATGGATGGGCAATATTCTATTCTCATGGACAGTATTGTCGCATACGCATTGAGAAATCCCAACAAAGGTATTGACATTACAGGATTCTTCAGTCCAACTGAAAAGTCGGCGAATGGATCATCTGATTTGGGCTTAGCTCGTGCTGAAGCGTTAAAATCATTCTTTATTTCGAAAGGTATCGATGCTAGCCGACTACAAGTCAAGGGGCAATCATCTGACCAACTGACATTCAGTCCACAAGATACTTTGGTTGGAGGAATAGGATATCAATTTTTTGATATATCCCAATCTTCTACGGCAGCAGAGAAAGAAACATTGTTTGAGCCAAGAACCATTTACTTCAATACCGGACATGCCGACTTCCCTACGGGTAATGACTGGGACGCCTACATCAAAGGAGTCATCGACTACCTAACTGCAAATCCGGATAAAAAATTAAACGTTGTCGGATATGCGGATAATGTAGGACAAGTGGAAAAAAATCAAATCTTATCTGAAAATCGAGCTTCGTCCGTCAAAGAACAATTGATAGCCAAAGGCATCGACGAATCAAAGATAGTAAGTTCAGGTATGGGCATGAAAGACCCTATTGCCGACAACAATTCCCCTGAAGGAAGGGCAAAAAATCGAAGAGTCACCATTCAATTACAATAACCTATAAAAATAAATTATCATGAAAATATTAACCATATTTTTATCTATCGACTTGATGTGCTGGCTACCAATGTTATTGTGGCTCTTAGGCGCATTTCTTTTAGGATGGCTTCTACATCGTCTATTCTCAAAGAATTCTAATTCACAGAATGATGATGATGGAAACAATGCACTTCGTCTTGAGTACAATGCTTATAAAGATTCTTCACAGGCAAAATATCTTCAATTGCAAGGTGAATATGATTCTACTAAATTGCAAGCAGCAAAGCTGGCATCTGCATTAGCAAAAATTGAAGAATTGGAAGCAGCCCTTGCTGCCGCAAACAACAAAAAGCAAGATTTCGCAGGCATAGCATCTATCAAGGATTACAAGGCAATCAGCGCTTTCTTCGGAAGTAAAATAGTGGCTGATGACTTGAAGTTGGTAGAAGGTATAGGTCCCAAAATAGAACAACTATTTCACGACGCCGGATTAAAAACTTGGGATTCTGTGGCAAAGAGCACTCCGGAACAACTGAAAGCCATCTTAGATGCTGCAGGAGACCATTACAAAATGCATGACCCGGGTACATGGCCGGCACAATGCGCTATGATGGTCAATGATGAGTGGGCTGCATTGAAAAAATGGCAAGACGAACTCATGGGTGGCAAAGAATAAAAGCTTCCTACTATAGAAGTCATCTAATCATCTGTAAGATTTTTTCTCTTAAAAGGTTCAATTCTTACAGATGATTTTTTTTAAAGAAAGCCATCCAATTACATCAACTATTCAATTCTCACCCAATCTCTATTCAGTTTTCTTTAAATTTATTTAATAAATAAATGTGGTAAACTAATTATCTGCACAGTTAGATAATTCCTATCTAAGAAAAGATCTGCCCTTAGGCAATCTCAATGATAAGTTTCGGGTCTATCTTAAAGGTAGCATATAACCGTTAGGCTAATTTCATGGATGCATGGCGCTTCCCGGTAAGGATTTGACTAAGTGTGTTCTCCTTTAATAATCCCTGTGCGGTAGCGAAACTTAGTATGTCCTCAAAATAGATTCTGACACTATCAAATGTTTCCTCATCTTTGATTCTTTTAATATTTTCAAACTGGAACTCCATATTATTATAAATTTTCAATATTTCTTATAAAATTAACCCAAAGTTTCTCAAAATGGGAAGTTTTCTTATCTCGAAGCTTATGCTTATAGTTGAATTCAATGCTTCTCAGTTCGCATCTCTTAACCGGATGCCCTGTCTTGAATTCGGTGACTATTCACTTTAAAACATAATGAAAATATGATAACACCTAGGTTAGATATCATCCCCATATCTGAACAATGTGCCCACGTTGATTTAGGCATCAGAACAGCAATATTACTGACATACTCATAAGGCAAGAATGTCTTTGATGGGTAACAATATCCACAATTACCCTTTTAATTTTTGTGAATTTTAATTTGATAGATAAGGGCGAGCAAGGAGCAGAGCTCTGTAATCTTAGTAGCAAAATGTTTAGTAAGGTCACTGAGGGGCGTTAGCCCTGTAATCTTCTTTAGCTATAGTATTCAAACAAATATTTTTCATCATAATCGATTTCATAGTTCCGCAAAAGTAACAGG
>CAKUWM010000155.1 GCA_934699305.1 uncultured Saprospiraceae bacterium
CTGTATGTGAGTATCAACTCGTTGCATAAATTGTCTAAATATATGGGTAAGGAAGGCGAACCACCCATGATTAATAAATTGGGTTCTGATACTTGGAAGAACCTGAAGTTAAAAACGAAAAGAAAGGTCAAGGACATAGCCAAAGGTTTGATTAATCTATATGCTAAGAGACGAGCGAGTGAAGGTATTGCCTTTTCTCCCGATGGGTATATGCAGGTAGAATTGGAGGCATCCTTTTTATATGAAGATACCCCGGATCAATACAAATCCACTATTGACGTCAAGGAAGATATGGAAAAGCCTTATCCAATGGATCGGCTGATATGTGGCGATGTAGGCTTCGGAAAGACGGAAGTGGCTATCAGAGCGGCATTTAAGGCTATCAATGATGGTTATCAGGTTGCGATATTGGTTCCGACAACCATACTTGCTCTCCAGCATTATCATACCTTTCATGCACGATTAAAGGATTTTGGTGTAGAGGTTGACTATCTCAATCGCTTCAAGTCGGCCAAAGAAAAGAAAGAAGTGTACGAAGGCCTTCAATCAGGTAAAATAGATCTGGTCATAGGTACACATGCATTGCTGAATAAAGACGTACATTTTAAAAACCTCGGCCTACTTGTGATTGATGAGGAACAGAAGTTTGGGGTACAAGCTAAAGAGAAGATCAGATCCATGAAAGTCAATGTAGATACACTGACATTGACAGCGACACCGATACCGCGGACATTGCAGTTTTCATTGATGGCGGCCCGCGATTTGTCCGTAATAAGGACACCTCCGCCCAACCGCCAACCCATCTATACGGAAATCAGACAGTTTGAGCAGCGTACAATCAAGGAGGCTATAGAGAACGAATTGGGACGTGGCGGACAAGTTTTCTTCGTTCATGATAGAGTAAAAAATTTAGGAGAGATAGGCGAGCTTATAGCCGCATTAGTTCCTGATGCTTCGGTGGCAATTGCTCATGGTCAGATGGATAGTAAAATATTGGAATCTACATTGGTTGATTTTATAGAAGGCAAATTCGATGTATTGGTATCGACTAATATTATTGAGACCGGATTGGATATTCCCAATGCTAATACGATGATTATCAATAATGCTCATCATTATGGATTGAGTGATCTGCATCAATTGCGTGGTAGAGTAGGGCGTTCCAATAAGAAAGCCTATTGTTATCTTATCTCTCCACCTATGTCAACGTTAACACCTGAGGCTAAAAAGAGGTTGAAGACCATTGTCGAGTTTTCTGAATTAGGCAGTGGATTTGAGATTGCGATGCGAGACTTAGACATTAGAGGTAGTGGCAATTTACTGGGGGGTGAGCAAAGTGGATTTATATCCGAGATGGGTTATGATGCATTTCAACGCGTATTGGAGGAGGCGATACAAGAACTCAAGGAAGATGAATTCAAAGAGGTATTTAAGAATGAGATTGATAAGAAAAAGATCTTTGTTAAAGATGTTACGATAGAGACAGATAGTGAGATGTTGATTCCCAACTATTATGTTTCATCCACATCAGAACGTCTTTCATTGTACCACGAAATGGATACTATAGAAGATGAGGATACGCTGCAAAAGTTTCTAACGGATTTGTCGGATCGATTCGGGCCTTATCCGGATGCGGTGGAGGAATTAGCGGATGGCTTGCGGATGAGATGGTTGCTGCGTGTCCTTGGATTTGAGAGAGCTGTGATAAAGAATGGATCTCTAAATGCTTATTTTCCTTCCAATCCACAGTCGCCATACTATGAATCAGAGACATTTCTGTCTTTGTTTCAGTACCTTGGAGTAATGAAGGATCCAAAGGTGACGGTACAGAAAACCTTAAAAAACTTAGTGCTTAGGGTGAAAGGAATCAAAAATATACAATCTGCCATGCAATTTTTTGAAACACTTACCAGCACGATTTCTATCTGATAAAACTATTTCCCAATGCCTTATTTAATAAGAATAATTGGCAGGTTATTGATTGGCATCTTTATTTTCGATTAACTCTAATCTGTATATGCTTGGCCAAAGCTTTCCGGTGACATAAAGCTTGTTGGAAGTGGAGTCATAGGCTATTCCATTGGCGACTTCACTATGCTGAAACGTATTGTTAGCCTCATTTTTAAGGCTGGATAAGTCCATTTTACCAACGACTTTGCCAGTGTTAGGATCGATTTTTATGACATCGGTGGTTGTCCATATATTGGCAAAAATATACCCTTTTACCCATTCCAATTCATTGACATTCAGCACGCTGATGCCGTCTTCGGTAACGCGTATTGTTTTTACAACCTTCATATCAGGCGGAAGTAAGAAAGAAAGTTGGTCAGTGCCGTCACTCATGATGGCGTGTTTCCCGTCAGTAGTCATTCCCCAACCTTCAATACTGGGATAGCTGAACTCCCCCAATTTTTTAAAGGTTTTGACGTCATAAATAAACCCTTTTTGGTTTTTATAGGTCAGTTGATAAAGTTTGTCTTGAATGACGACAATACCTTCTCCAAAATATTTAGACTTGTCTAATTTTATTTTCTCTTCTGATTTGCCGGATTCCATATTGACAGTGGCGACGACGGATTCGAGAGAAGGGATTTCTTCCGGACTGCCGGTACTTTCGAGAAACTGACCGTTGAATACCAAAAGTCCTTCGGTAAAGAAAGAGGTATTATGAGGGATGATGCCCGTGACCCTATAATCTATCCTTGGGATATTAGATACCGGTGTTTCTGAGTTATTTTCACTTGTTGTCGAAGAATCATTTTTACAAGAAAAAAGGACAAAACATAGAATGCTTGCAAAAAAATATATCTTTTTACTCATGGAATGCAAATTAAACGGCAAAGGTAAGTTAAGTTTTTATAATTATAGGTCTTGCAGCCATTCTTCGGCGTGTCTATTGAAGCCTGCAGGTACTTCGTATTTGTCCGGAGGCAGGTTGTCGGGATTTCGAGCTACGGTTTTGTACAATTCTTTTTTCCAATTGGGGTTGCGTACTTCGCCACGCGCATTGGATTGGAGAAGGCGATAATCCATGCCATCTAAAAAGGGATTGTAAAACAAAAACTTGACATTGGATTGAGCAAGCTTAGGAATGTCGTAGTAAAGCCATACCTCATAAGGGGCGCTTGATGGGTCATCATTGACTGTAATCATGTCACTTGGCTTACCGTATTTCATAAAGATAAGGCCTCGATCACTTTCAAAGCCGTACCCAAAGCCGGTCTTGTATTTTTTGTCCACCGCTTTGGCCACTTCCATATATTGTTTGTAATAATCTTCCGGGAAGATAGTTGACTTTTCTTTAAAGAAATTATATAAGAAGTTGCTTTTACTAATTTTATTATCTTCTTTAAGCAGGCGATTGAGGAGCTCCACATCAGAGTTTTTGACATTCATAGCTATGGCGCGAAGGGTGTAATTGATTTCATCCAAATTCATCCTGCCGACAAAAGAAGTTTCCACCTCATCGGCAAATTTTGAAGAAAGTAAGGCTTCGTCCCTGACCGGATTGCTTTTGGTGAAAAAGTATGCAGTGCTATCTATTGCTTTTCTGTCCTTATCATTGAGGAATACTTGTATTTTGTATTGACCTGATTCAAAATAGGTAGCATCAAACCATGTGAAAATATTATCTATAAAGGCACTTTTCCTTTTAATGGTCGTCCTACCAATTAATTTTTCGGCACTTTTACCGGCTAATTTAAAGATTTTAACGGTATAGTTTGTTACCTCTTGTTGAAGAAGGTTAGTTTGATAGCTTTCCAAATAAATGCCAAATCTGTTGAGGCTCGCATTGACATAAGAAAATGGAATCAAACCATAAAAAAGGTTATTTTTAGACAACGATGGATCAAGATTGGTACTGGTATCCGCTACCAACACTAAATTAGAAATAAAAGGACTTTTGGGAGCGTCTTTTACATTAACTTCTGCAGCACTTTTATATACATTAGTGGTGTCACCCAGATCGACAAAGGTAAAATTGAGGTTATATTTACCGGGTTGAAGTCCATATCTTTTGAGAGCGATGAAGTCTTTATTTTCCCTTCTGAGCCCACTTTCAATGATGAAATGATCGAATTTAATGATTTGATCCTTTTGCATAAAAAGTAAGGTAACTTTAACCTTATTTTCAAATAAACTATCATTTTTGGTTTTCCTAATCTGACTCAATGACGAAGCCACATTATGGAAATATACTTCGATATATGGTTGCAAATCAGGTTGGACTGAATAATATTGAGATATGATGACACTTACATCCAATGCTTTAACGGATATGGAAAGCAAACAAAACAAAAGAATATAAAAATACCTTGCCATATTAAATGTCTTTATCGTAGGATTTATTGAATTAATTCTTGATTTTCAATAGAGTCGGCATCCAATGGGTCATGTATTAATTTATGGAACTTAAATCCAAATGTCGTATTTTGAATATTACTAAGCAGTCTTAATGTACTGTCGTTGAGCGAAATGATCTGATACTTCATGGTATCCTCTAAAATGTGGATAATCTGTTGATCCTGAATTGAAAAATCAGATTCGGCAGTATCGCCTAATAAATTAGTAATTACTTTTTTCTCGTCAAAGGTATAAAAGAGACCGGTTAAAGACTCGGTATTTTCTCCATTCCTTGATGCAGAATCAAGCACCCATGTGCCTTGGATATCAGTAATATCAATTGGTTGAACAGATTCTATGCCCTGACAAGAGAGGAAGAAAAGTACAAAGATTATAATAAGGCCATTAAACTTGAACATGGGACATTCAATTTATTACAATGGCAAATATAATGATTCTTGAGGAAGTAAAATTGACATTGAGTTGTAATTATCATCTATTTAATACAATTGTTAAAAGCTTATGTTAAAACCGAATTCAGCAGTAAAGGTTTTGAAAATCGTATAGTGCTGATTATGAGGGTTAATCCCGATGTACGTATCGTTTCAATGGTTTCAGTAAACCATTGATTATGAGTCGTACATCGATTCCGCATTTGTCTAATGCGGAATTTGGGTTTAAAAATATTGAGGAATAATAGCTTGGATAATGGCTATTGCCTTATCTTTGGCCAACAATCTGAAAAAATATAAAATAAAATGAATAGAGAATTGCATGCTTGGCATAGCCCATCGCTTAATAAAACAATGGAAATAGCTGTTTACGGTCATTTTGGTACGCCATTATTGCTGGTGCCTACAGCTGCTGCAGATTATTTAGAATATGAACGCTTTCTTCTGATAGATATGATAAAACCACTCATAGAAAGTGGTAAATTTAAAGTGTTTTCAATCAATAGCATTAATTCAGAAAGTTGGTTGAATAACAAAATGCATCCTCGACACAAATCCATCCGCCATGTACAATTCAATAATTATGTTTATAATGAAGTAGTGCCTTTTATTAAGAGTCAGACTTCTGAAGATTCAAATATCATTGTTTCCGGTGCATCTCTTGGAGCACTTCACAGTGCCAATCTTTATTTCAAAAGACCAGACTTAATCTCAGGAGTTATTGCAATGAGTGGCGATTATGATTTAACTTCATATACCGATGGATATTACGATGATGACGTATATTTCAATAGCCCGATGGCTTATATGCCGGGACTGAATGATGAAGCTTACCTACGTCGTATGCGTAATAATCCACACATCCATATATTGACCGGAAGTGGTAACTATGAGACACCTGATGCATCACGAAAATTTGCTGCTGTACTTGAATCTAAAGGTATAAACGTAGATTTAGATGTCTGGGGATTTGATATGCATCACGACTGGCCTACATGGAGAGCTATGTTGCCTTATGTGCTGAAAACCAAGTTTTAATACCGATTGGATATTCGTTTTAGCTTAATGGCATTGACCTAAACGACTATCATTTTTAAGGAAAGTTGGATTGATTGATAAATCAATTTATTATAAAATATTCTTTGTAAGATAATTTCTAATAATTCAGGTCTTCGGATCAAGACATTAGTTTGTCTTTAAATTATTGTGTGGATATATGAGAAATATTGCTATATGTGTTCCCTTTCTATTTCTATTGATTACCGGATGTGGGCGGGAAAAGCATCCTGTCCAAGCTAAAGAAGAGTCGAAAGATGCTGTAAAATCGGAAAATGAACTTGTTGTAGATACTTTTAAATCTACTGCGATGATGTTTCCAGAATATTCGACTTTTGAGAAGGATGAACTGGGCTATGACCCATGTGAATTGCTCACGATGAAGGCAGTTACACAGACGTGTAAGCCGACTTCTACAGTCAGCATTTACAACAAGAGGCAAGATCCCGAGAAAGTATGTATTTATTCTTGGGATGGGACAGATGGTCAACTATGCCAAGTCAAGTTTACAATTTTGGCATATAGTCTGCCACACGAAAAATTAGCGTCCTTGCTAAACCCTGACAAAGATGGTATCATTCAGCATTCGGATTATGGGGTGCGTTGGATTGATGATAATAAGATTATGTCGGTCTCGTACACAGGTGAATTGATTAAAAAAGTAAATATTCTGGATGTGAAACGTCACGTCAAATTTCTAAAAAATCAATGACCTTTGGTAACATTATTATACAACTGATGAAAAAAACATCAAGCTCTGACACCTAATAACCCACATTCCGCATTAGAGAAATACGCAAAGAGTTCTACATCTTAACTACTTTCATCACCTTAGCACCCTGTATAACTACAAAATAAACACCGGCTGAAAGGTGGCT
>CAKUWM010000156.1 GCA_934699305.1 uncultured Saprospiraceae bacterium
GGTGATGACAAATACGGATCAGACGAAAACTACTTTCCATTAGCTATTTGTCTTCATGCCTGGAAATTAATCTATCCAACCTCGGAATCCAAAGAGCTCATGACCTACGAAGCCCTGGCACCGAGAAATACTTTTTGGGAATTTAAAGCGATTTCGACCTTAGAGTCATGACAAAGTTTGTCAAAAACTTCAGACAACTTCATTGAATCTTCTAATATGCATGATTAGATATGACAACAGAGATGTAGATCCGTGAGCTTTATAACTATTATCCAACCTTGTTATTTTGACTAATAACGTGAAATTTCTTTGTTTCCCCATTAATTTTTTGGCAAAAAACAAGAACCTGATTTTGTTCCATTTTTTGCAAAGAGCACGACTGCCCCATTGCTGACTAATCTTAAGTTTTACTATTCACATGAATTAATGAAAACTACATTTTATAGTTAAGATATCCTCTTCAACGATTTATTTACCTCTAATTGAAACTATTATGTTAAATTCTCACTTCATCTAATCTTCAATATTCATGCAGAAGTTAATTATTAATTTCACCCCAACAGGAATGATTCCTACAAAAGAGATGACACGCCATGTCCCTATAACCATAAATGAGATAGTAGAAGATGTGCATCGCGCTTATGAATTAGGAATTACTTTGGCCCATATTCATGCAAGAGATGAAACCACAGGCGTTCCAACTTATAAAAAAGAGGTATATGCTGATATAATATCTGGCATAAGAAAATATGCACCTGACTTAGTCATATGTGCATCTTTAAGTGGCCGCAACTTTAATACCTTTGATAAGAGATCTGAGGTACTTTCGTTAGATGGAGATTTAAAGCCAGACATGGGAAGTTTAACTTTAAGCTCTCTAAACTTTAATAAAGTAGCGAGTATGAATGCTCCAAACATGATTGAAGACTTAGCTAAAGCAATGAAGTCTAAGGGTATTGTGCCAGAATTAGAGGTATTTGATGTTGGTATGATAAACTTTGGTAATTATCTCGTAAAAAAGGATATTATAAAACCTCCCTTATATTATAATCTTCTTTTTGGCAATATCGCCTGCGCACAAACCAATTTGCTCCATGTTGGAGTCATGTTAAATGACCTTCCAAAAGATGCCCTAATCAGTATTGCTGGAATTGGAAGTGAACAAATGACGATGAACTTTTTGGCAATAGCCATTGGCAAAGGAGTTCGTGTAGGTTTAGAGGATAACATATGGTACGATACGGAGAGAACTAAACTTGCCACTAATGGTGAACTTGTAGAACGTATTCATGTTGTTGCAAAAGCAAATGACCGTAAAATCATGACCCCTTCAGAATTCAGGGCCCAAATGAATATGGAACCAGGATTTGGTCGTTATGGTCGTGTTTATAATTAGCATTAGCTATGGAAGGAGATAAAACAGGGCTTTCATATCGCATTAAATGGCTCTCAAACATTATAAAGCATGGCTTATTTTGGCATGGCGTTCGCAATAACTTGGCAAAAATTGGTTTAGACTTAATGCTTTATTATTGGGTTAAGGAAGCTACAAGTCCAATAACTCCACCAAAGTTGCGAGGGGAAGACACCAATTTTGAGATTTCGATATTTGGCGAAACTGAAATCAATTATATTAAGGATACCATTATTGGGATAGAGCAAAAAGATTTACTGGCCGATCTTAAAAATGGTGAAATCTGTATTGGATTAAAAAATAGCGGTGAAATTGCTGCTTACATGTTTATTAAATGTAAACCATTTACGTTCAGAAATCGTTACTTCAATTTAATGGATACGGAAAGCTATTTGCATAGCATGTATACTTTCGAGTCCTATAGGGGAAAAAACATTGCTCCCTACTTACGCTATCAAAGTTATAAATATTTAGAAAAAGAAAACATCAAAACTTATTATAGTGTTAGCGAGTATTTTAATAAGTCTACAATCAGATTTAAGGAGAAACTCAACTCGAAGCCTATCAACTTGTTTTTAAGTGTCGTATTGTTCTCAAAATGGAGCTTTAATTACACATTAAAAACATTCTAAATGGGCTTATATTCAGCACTTAAACAATTTCTGACCAGACCTTTATTTTATTATAAAAATCGTTTCTTTTCATTTAACACAAAAATGAATTCCAGAACAAACATTAAAGAACTCATTAAGAAAAACAGCATCCAAAAATTACAACCTAATCAAATAAAAGAAGCCAAATCCTATTACAAATCTAAAGGCATCAAATTGAACAATACCTATTGGCACAGCTATTATACACATTTGAACAAACAATTTCATCCTGAGTATATACCTGAGGACATTTTTAGATCCTCCATATTGCCTAAGTTTAATGAAATGCGCCAATGGCCTGCTTTGGTAGATAAAAACCTCTATTACATATTATTTAAAGATTTTAACCAACCTAAACGCATCATACAAAATATAAATGGGTTCTATTATATTGATAACATAATTATAAATGAAGAATTGGCTATTGATGCCTTTAACGCCACCAGCAAACCATTAATAATTAAACCTACCATCGATTCTGGTCGCGGAAATCAAGTAGAAATCTTTACCATGAAAAACAAGGTTGCTAAATATAAGAATCTCAGGGCCAAAAATATTTTCAAAATGTATAACAAGGATTTTATTATACAAGAATTTGTGGATCAAAGCCAAGCATTAAAAGAATTAAACCCTTCTTCCCTGAATACCATACGAATAATGACCTATTTGAGACCGGACGGCGTATATGTGTTGTCTTCTGTGCTTAAAGTAGGGAAAGCAGGTAGCCCAGTTGATAACTATGCTTGCGGTGGCATTATCATTGGCATTGACAGTAAAGGTTATTTAAGTAAAAATGGATACTTGAAAAACGGAGAGATTCTAACTAAAACCCACACTGATATCGTTTTTGAAGGCTTCCGAATCCCTAACTATGCCAGCATTGTAAAAATGGCCAAAACCATGCATCCCATTGTCCCTTATTTCAAATTTGTCTCGTGGGACATAGGATTGGACAATACTGATTCACCCATATTTATTGAGTATAATACTTATAATCAAAATATTGATATACATCAAATTACAAATGGCCCTTTGTTCGGCAAGTTCAGCGATGAGATTATAAAACTTGGATTAGAAGCCTATTAACTAAAATAAGGACCATTAATTTGTTATACTTTATCCTAAATACATTGTAGAAAACTGAAGCCACCTCATTGATTAGCAACTTATTATTATCACCATAATCTCATTTAACAATCCTACAGTGGGTTTAATTACTGTATCTTTAATCTTATGAATAAGTTTGTCGGGGTATTATATTAAATAAGAAAATTCTTATTTAAAATTCATTCGACTTTCTTTTGGCCGCCTTATTTGTAGGCACTAAAATCAAAGTTAATAGGTGTCATATGCGTAGGTTTGTGAAGAATCAGTTTCTATGGAAATAGACAATAAAGGAATTAAAAACAGACTAAAATCTATAGCCGCAATCATTAAACATGGCATGTTCTGGCAAGCCGTACGCAATAATTTTGCAAGGATAGGTATAGACGTCATGCCCTATCATTGGTCTAAAACGACCATGCAATCCATCGAGGAACCTACCCATACGGCAACCGATTTAGATCTAAAACTTTCTGTGTTTGGCGTCTCTGAAATTAACTTTATAAAAAGTGCCATCATCGGAATTGAAGATAAAGATCTGTTAGGCTATTTGAATGCTGGTGAAACTTGTATTGGCCTAAAACACGATGAGAATATTGTGGCTTTTCTATTTATCCGCAGACAGTCATTTACCTTTAGGAACCGTTATTTTAATTTAAGAGAAAATGACAGTTACCTGCATAGCATGTATGTTTTTGAAAAATACAGAGGTAAAAACATAGCCTCCTTTTTAAGATATCAAAGCTTTAAACTCTTGGAAAAAGAGCACATAACAAATTTCTATTCCATAAGCGAGTATTTCAATAAATCAGCCATAAAATACCAGCGAAAATCTAACTCTCAACCCATAAAATTATACCTCAGTGTAATACTCTTTAAACAAAAAACTGTGAATTTAACTTTAAAAAACTTTTAGAAGTTTGACTTGGCAAACGTTCCGGTATAAATTTGGAAATAGGCCATAAAGATTACGTATTATTTTTATAATTATTAATTACCTTTCTTCGCTTTCCCGAAGCTAATGCAGGAATTTCATTTACGTAAGTAATTGTGACTTGTGCGTCTTCTCCAAAATCTGACTTAATATCCATTATTAATTGATTTTCGAATTGAAAATTATCGCCTTGAAGATTCAATTTTACTTCATATTCTTTTTCCCCCTGTTGAATAAATTGATATTGTTTCAACAAATGATAATAACGATAAAACTTGGTATATATCACAAATGAAGAAATGATACTCCCTTTAGAATCATATATGAGATCCATTTGACGACCTTCAATATGCGTTAACACCATAACTCCATTTTTATTTAAACCAAATTGTGCAATGTCACCCGTATCGTATCTTATAATAGGCATCGCATAATTAAACAAATCGGTGACAACAATTCTTCCAAACTCACCAAGTTTGGCAGGAGCGTCATTTTTCAAATCCAATAGCTCAACATGATAACTTGCATTGTTAATCACAAAACTATTGGGTGAATCTATTGTTTGTTGTGCCATAACCCCTATTTCTTCACTTGAGTACCGAGATAACACTACGGTATTTAAATGTTTTCCCAGAGTCGATTTTGTATAAGAATTAAGGTGTTCGGCATTCGCAATAGCAGAGGTAAGTTCAATGTTTTTTAAAGTCATATTATTTTTCTCCAAATATTGGGCAATCATTTCATATGCAGATGCAAAGCCCAACAAAGTCTTTTTAGATTGTTTATCAGATGTTAACAATTTTAAAAAAGTTTGTATACGTTCATCGGTTAATCTTGAAACGTCAAATTGATTGATATTTTGGAGCCATGATTTCAACTTTCCTTTTTTATTATGATTACGCCATACCTCAAGTTCGTATAAACGATCTCCAACATTAAAATTTGCTTCTTTAAAAAAATAAATTACATCTGCGTGGTTTCTAAGGCGTTTCCCATCATTTTGATATAAAAAGAAAGGCACACCGGTAGAGCCACTTGTAGACACCTTAAAATTCTTCTTGTCTTTAAATATACTGGATTGAAAGAGCTCAAAGTTCTCTTGGATAATCGTTTTTTTTATAACTGGAAAATCTGCAACGGAACTCGGACGGGTCAATCCTTGATAATATGGTGTTGTTTTTACAGCATGAGTCAGCAAATCTTTTAGGTACGCTGCCTTAATCTGGTGTGCGAGATCAGAATTTGGTTGTTCCACACAGAATTCTATTTCTTTCAGCTGTTTTGATAACTGATTATTTTTAAAATAATCCAAGAGCCAAAACAATTGATGCCGTACGTAATTCAAAGCCATATTTAATTTTTTTTTCCTAAATATTTTGTGTTCGGCGCCCTGTCTTTGATGACACGGACGGGCACGCCATATGCTGTTTTGTTGGAACCTATATCTTTCAACACTAAAGAACCCGCTCCAATGACCGTATTATCGCCTATGGAAATATTTTGAATTATTGTGGAACTCAAACAAACTGCCGACCCAACTCCTATACAGACATTACCAGCTAAGGTAGCTCGCGAAGCCAAACTTGAAAAATCAGCCATAATACTTTCATGGCCTAAAATAGAGCTACTATTAAGAATACAAAACCTTCCAATCTTTGCTTGCGCATTAATGACTGTATTAGCCATAATAACAGAACCTTCTCCAATCAACACATCTGAAGCCACAATTGCACTAGGATGGATTATAACGACAAATTCTAAATCTGGTGCAATGGTTTTGATTTTGTGATAAACCTCCTTTCTGGTAAAATTATCACCAATAGCGATAACAATACCTTCAATATTAAATTTATCAATCAAATCTGGAAGATGATCCAAATTACCTAAAATGGAATAGCCGAATACTACCTGATTAATAGTTTTGAAAGAATCTATATATCCCTTCATTTTATAATAGTTAGTTTTCTGAACGACATCTACAATCATTTTAGCATGACCCGATGCTCCATATATCAGTATGTTTTTCATCTCTTTAGAAAATTGCTTCTGGTATCTTGACGTTGAACCCTGTATACCTCAACATGCTAATATATAAGATTTTAGGAGATGTCATAAATAACAATGATAAAATACCAGTTTCATCTATATAAGGATAAAAATAAATAAAAGAAATACTGTTGCAACACCAATAACTCGAAATATCGTTGAAACCATCGATATAGGGTAGTTTTGATTTCCCATACATTCATCGTACACATAAGAATTGGCTTTTAAGGTTAATTTTAAAAGCTATATCTAAATTCTAAAGCCAAGAGTTAATTCGACCCAAAATAACAAAAGGATATGTGGCTATCAAGCTGTAAGTTTTATCCCATGAATTATACTATTTTAGAACCAATTCTAGAAAAAAACTTCCTCAATTTTACCAAAGGATTTGTGCTTCTATTTAAATAACCATGAAGCAAACTACTGATAATCAAAAAAATGCAGCTATACCTGCAACATAGGCAATTGACACCTCCTGATTATAATTGGCAACCGCAATGGCAATGAGTGCCCATGCACCAACCAACGCGAATTCGCGCATGTTGCGCGTCCAA
>CAKUWM010000157.1 GCA_934699305.1 uncultured Saprospiraceae bacterium
CAGCCTTTGGAAAATAGATGAACAATCGAGTGCCAAGATTATTGAATCTTTTTATGATTATCTCAAAAAAGGTTGGACTAAGGACAAAGCTTTACAACAAGCGAAACTGGATTATATTTCTACTGCCGACGGACGTACGGCACATCCTCAATATTGGGCGGGATTGGTTCTTATTGGAGATACGAGTCCCATTCAGCTACAATCCTCATCAAATCTCATCTACTGGGTATTGGGCGGCTTGTGTATCGTCATTATCATTGTCTTTTTAAGTAGACATCGGAAGACTAAAAAAAAGAGCCATTATTTCTAATGACTCCATAATTTACAATAAACCAAAAAAACAATCCCCTGAATTAATAGCATTTGGCTTATTACGCTATCATCGCAAAATTCAAAAATTGTCAGCATAAAAAAGCCACCAACCGAAATTGATGGCCTTTCTCAAAAACCTAAAAAACAAAATCTAATTCAATATTATTCTTTGACAATGCGTTTGGTCAAAACACCGGTCTTCCCTTTTATTTTCACGAAATACATCCCACTGGCGAAATTTTCCAAGGAAATCTCTTTGGACAGTCCCATTTGTTGGAGGTTGATAATGTTCATGGTCTTACCAGTAATATCAACTATGTCAGCGCTCAATAGTTCTAAATGTCCAACATTTTTAATGGTTAATATATGATGAACTGGATTAGGAAATAACAGCACATCGCTGTCACTTAATTCATAATCATCAATGCCCAATGAAAGATCATTGACCGTCAGATCAAAATTACAGGTGGCAACATTACCTGCTGCATCTGTAACCGCAAATGTAATATTGTGGATACCATGGGTCAATTTGGTTCCTGCCACTGGCGATTGGACCACTGTAAAACTACAATTATCTGAAACCGTCAAGTCGCCTGTTCCAAAATAATCAGGAAGTGTATACTCAACGGCATTCACATCAACGGTCTGATCTGCCGGGCAGGTAACGATTGGCGCGGTGACGTCCTCTACGGTTATGGTGGCGGGAGCACTGGCTGAGTTTCCTGCTTCATCCGTTACGGTCAAAGTTACCGTATTACTGCCCAGATTACTACAATTGAAACTGGTCTTACTCAAGGTGTAAACTAAGTTGGCATTGGACGTTCCATTGTCACTTGAGCCGTTATTTACTTGAGAAGCGGTAAGCGTCGCAGTTCCAGAGGCATTCAATTGCAAAGTGACATCCTGTGTAACTACTGTTGGTGGCTGGATATCCACTCGTGATGAAATAGTTAATCTTACTGCTTTATCATTCGGATAGGTGACATTAAAGGTATATCTAAATCCGTTATAATTGGCAGTTAAAGGTGTGGTCAAGCTTTTTGTGGCAATAGTTCCAGAAACTGTTGCAATGGTAAATGAATTTCCGACGGCGGCATCAAAGCCCATGGTTACATTAACATCACCATCAAACACCACATTGGTTCCGGTAATGGCCAAAAGGTCATATTCTGTGCCTTGGACCAAACCATTCAACTCTACATCCAATACAGAAGTGGCTGACGACTTATAATTTCCAACAACAGTTAACACACCTGGAGATCCGCCTGGGGCAAAAATACCGTTGTTGGTAAAGTTTGCCGCAGAAGGTAGATTTATGGTTGCTATTCCTTTTATAATAGCATCCAATTGATTATCCAAGGTACTTGAAAAACTTAAAGTTCCCGTATTGGCATCAATGATGCCCTTATTTGTCACTTCAATGCCAATATTAGATTTGTCAGAAACGATATCATTTGTAAAGGCTGTTTTGAGTAATCCTTCATTATTCAAAATCCTTGGGCTTCCACCACTTCCGGAAAAACCTGAACCGTCGCCAATAAATTGAATGACACCTGACGTCATATTATTCACCACACTATTGGTAGCGATATAAATGTCTCCTGATCCCATGAGGTTGACCTCACCTGTGTTCGTCAACACCGCACCCGAATTGACAGTAACATTATTAGTTTGAATGGCAATGATACTTTGGTTAATCAGTTCTCCACCGCTCAAATAACCACTTGTCCAATTAACAGTTTTATTCCCTGAAAAATTATAGGTCGCTGTTCCAGAAGGTATAATGGCAACTGTATTTTTCCAATTGATTGTGCCATCAACCACTCCTGTTAATGTCCCTGACAGCGTTACAGTCGAACTCCAATCTAAGACTCCGTTTGAAAAGACATTGTAAACTCCGCCGTTCAATTCTATACCAGAACTTGTGAAATCAAGTGTACCATTTTCAACCTGTATGACGCCCCCATTATTCCTTAATTCAATTCCAATAACTGCTTTATCAGTACTGTCAGCAAAACTGGTTTTTATTGTACCCTGATTGTTCAGAATTCGTGGCGCGGCACCACTACCCGAAAACCCGGCAGCATTTCCACTAAAATCTATAATACCTGTTGCGGTGTTATTTAAGCTGGCACCTGTTGCTATATAGACATCTCCAGAGCCTACCAAATTTATTTGCCCATAATTGTTTAATGTCACACCAACAGCCATGTTGACATTATTATTTTGCACCTTGATAATGCTATTATTGGTAAGTGCGGAACTTCCTGCCAACGTACCTGACAACCAATTTACCGTTTCATTACCTGTAAAGTTAAAGGCAGCTGGCTGATCAACAAGGACTTGAGATTTCCAGTTAAAGTTGCCATTAATAAGTCCAGATAAGGTGCCAGCCAAGGCGACCGTAGAACTCCACTCTAAGGTTGCACCCGAATACACATTATAGGTACCATCTGTCAATGTGGTGCCTGAGCTGGTCAAATCAAGTGTTCCACTCTCCACTTGAATCGTTCCATTATCGTTTCTCAATTCTACTGCAATAATAGCTTTAGCACCTATATCATTAAAGGAAGTTTTGATAAGACCTTTATTATTTAAAATTCTTGGCATTCCACCGCTGGCTGAAAAACCAGAACCATCCCCTTTAAAATCGATAATTCCGTTG
Organism: uncultured Saprospiraceae bacterium; assembly: GCA_934699305.1. GTDB lineage: Bacteria > Bacteroidota > Bacteroidia > Chitinophagales > Saprospiraceae > Parvibacillus. The sequence continues at coordinate 2,978 of CAKUWM010000157.1, forward strand.
GTATTATTATTAAGTGTGGCATTTGTGGAAATGTATATATCCCCAGTCCCAACTAAGATTATTTGTCCATTATTTGTTAGGGTGGTAACATTTTCTATAGTAACATTATTATTTTGTATTTCAATTTCACTTTGATTGTTGAGCGTTCCGCCCCCTGTTAAACGACCATTAACCCATTTTACGGTTTTATTTCCCGAAAAGTTAAAAGTCGCCGAATTCAATACGTTAACCAAACTTCTCCAAATTAAATCTCCTTGAACATTACCGGTTAAGGTACCAGATAAACTTACCGTTGCAGCCCAATCTAACGTTGCGCCAGATACCACGTTGTAGACACCACCTTCCAGCTCGATTCCAGCACTTGTAAAATTAAGCGTTCCGTTATTGACCTGAATTGTGCCACCATTATTAACCATCTCAACCCCAATGGAAGATTTATGCGTCGCATCGGAAAAAGATGTTCTGATAAGTCCTTGATTGTTTATAATTCTCGGTGCCGCCCCACTTCCATAAAAACCAGAATTATCACCTTGGAAATCTATAATGCCAGATGCAGTATTGTTGATAACACCGTTAGTTGAGATATAAATATCTCCTGAACTAGTCAATTTAATAGTTCCGTTATTAGTTAAAATGGTGGAAGAGGCGAGGGTTACATTATTTGAGGAGACGTTGATGGACCCCATGTTATTCAAAACGCTGCCGTTTCCCGTGATCGTGCTAGTGTTCCAATTAATTGTAGTATTGGCCTCAAACGATGATGCATTTAGATAACTTAAATTGTTGGAAATATTCAAGGTAGCGTTTCCTTGTACCACAATCGATTTGGTGGTTGCCACAACATTAATGTCAACGGTAAATCCTGTAGGGATCACCACATCATTTGCTGCAGTCGGTACAGCATTCAAACTCCAATTGGCAACCGTGTTCCAATTGGTGTTGGCACCAGCACCCGTCCAAGTGTTGGTTTGCGCGTTCACTGTCATGTAAGAGGCACAAAACAATGAAAAAATCAGTAAAATTTGTCTCATGATTAATAGCATTTATATGGTTAAATAATTACATCGTAGCAATTTTAAAATGTGAGCATAAAAAAACGCTAATTCGAAGATTTCTTGAAAATTTCAAAGATCTATAAACTATAATGGCCTAAAAATCGGATTGTTCAGCTTTAAGATCGCATTCTCATATAGGTTTACGTGGAGGCGTATAGGCCAACAATTATCCCCATCTACACAGATCGTGCGGATGGGGATAAATTAGTATTAACTTCCTTTCAAAATATGTTCTAAAGTTTTGTCCAGAATAATTCGGGATAGGCTACTTCTTCACAATTCTGAAGGTTTTTTGACTTCCATCAATAGAAACCTTCATCAAATAAACTGCGGCTTGTAAATGCTCGGTATCCAAATGGACTTCCAATGTATTGGGCTTTACTTGAATTACTTTTTGGCCCAATAAGTTGTAAACTTCAACGTTTTCAATCAGAATGCCTGATTGCAGCGTCAACTGGTTTTTAACAGGGTTTGGATAGTAGGTAAAGTTTGTAAACACAGGATCATCCATTCCTAAAGTCATCTCAACAACCTCGGTCCAGGCACTATTGGTACCGTCACAAACTGAACGTACTTTAATGCTGTATCCTTGCCCTGCTGTCAAGACGAGGATCGTTTCCGGGGTGTTGTTGACCATTGCCGAACCACTATCAGTGGCATCATTTGTGTTGACATAAGAGAGCTCCCATTGGGCTTCATTGCCACCAGGCGTCCAAGATACTGGAAGATGTGCTCCGCCTCCATCAAAAGTCACCGCTCCCAAGGTTAAGTTAGTTGGGATTTGGCACCCGACAGGATCCACACCTGAACTGACCTTAACGGTGTAAGCCTCTACCTGTCCAAAAGCTGCACCCAAATCACACGCATTGGGAACATATTCAGAATTTTGGTCCCACCTAAACATCACCCGCATTCGTGTTGTTCCATTAACCGCTTCTTCTGGGACTTGAATATCCATTGAAATGACCTTATCGTCAAAACCTGTAGAGTTGTAAATGGTGCCTATCTCATAACGTTCATCATCATTATTGAACTCACCATCTTGATCCCAATCGATAAACACCGTAAAGGAGTTTGTTGTAGAACCACTAGTCCTTCCTTCGAGATTAATTGTATAGGTGTCACCGGCATTGACTTCTGCTACCATATCAGTAAAATCCTCAAAACCAGGTCCCGAACTACCTCCAAGTTGAAGATTTTTAATATTGGCGAATTCAGCATTGGTAATCGGATTGATATTTTCGGGATATACCATGCAATAACCACCTTCTAACTCAGTAATAAATCTGGCCATAACATATGAAATCGAACTCCGATCATCTTCAGCACATACAGCCACTACATATACCTGATAGCTTTCTGCAGGATTTAGACCTGTCAAGGTGACTTCGGGGTTGCCTTGCACAGTGACCGATTCTCCTTCTCCTTTTTCAGGGTCAAATCCAATTAGCCTTTCATTTTCAGGATCATATCCAACAATTTGCCCATAATAGACAATCCATTCGTTTTCATTGCTTCCGGCCTCCCAAGATAATTGAGCGCTGTCGTGGCTTATGTCAACTACTTGTACATTGGTAGGACGAGGACAGCTGATTTGGGTTTTAAAAGTTTGGGGACCGACCCAATAACTTTCATCCGCTACAGCACAGACAGTTCTTAGGTACACATCATAGGAGGTCTCTGAAATTAAATTTACAAGGGTAGTATTTGGATTCCCTTGAACTGTAACGGACGTCCCATCTTCCAAATGGTTAAACCCAGACGCACCATAACGCACTTCCCATTGATTTTGACCTGTGGAGGTCCAGCTTACTTGCGCTTGACGGGTTTCTATATTATCAACCACTATATCACTAGAGACAGGACATGTTCGTAATACATCAACAAAAATATCGTCCAAGTATATCCAAAATTTATCTTCATCAGAATGCGCCTGAAATCCAAAATAATGAACACCATCGTTATCTACGCTAAATATAATTTCATTTTTATGCGCATCTTTTATGCTAAACTCATGATCTGCCAGTTCTACGGTCATGGCTGAAGAATTTGCGGAGGTGCCATAAGCTACTTTTAATTTTTCTATACGTTGATTGCTATTGTTAGCATATACATAAGAAATCAAATAATCTACTCCAGCTTCTAAGTTAATGCCTTGGGTAAAATACCATGAATCAACCGGGCCATCACCAACATTGGTGTTTTTATGCCTCAAAACATTACCCTTGAAACCAAAAGTGTTAAGTGAATAAGTAACCCATCCGTCCCCGTTGTTTGCTTCCAAAGATCCACAGTTAGGGATGTTTGGCACTGTAACACTTTCAAAGTTTTGAAGGAAAGGAGTGTCGGTAGCTGTACATCTTGTAATAAATTTCACCGGACCAGTCCATGCGCTAACCCCGTCTTCTGCGCCACAATTTACCCTCACATAGGCGTCATACGATGTATTGGGTGTCAGTTGATCTAATGTTAGGGGAGAATTGACATTGCTTGCAGTAGGGGTAGTGTTTTCATTCGGAGCAGCGCCGCCAGCTTCAGCAAAATAAACATCGCTGTGATCGGTATCCGTTTTCCAACTGAAGACGGCGCTGGTCGTCGTGATGTTGGCAAT
>CAKUWM010000158.1 GCA_934699305.1 uncultured Saprospiraceae bacterium
TATCTTTATATCTCATGCAGCAAAGATCAGCTACCATTACGCTCTAAACAATACGGGGTTCGCCGACAGCATACGATCAATTTTTACAACAGTGAGCGTCCCCACAGTGGCCGTTATTGCTTTGGCAAAACGCCCATGCAGACATTTGCCGATAGCAAAGAGTTAGCCCAAGGTAAAGATCTCAATAATTTTTTCCGACAAAATGCTATCTTTAAACTGTCAGATAAAACGGAAGTGGGCTCTGCTGAGGAGCAACCTGCCAGGGATAGTCTGACCGACGAGAATAATAAAGCGGTTGAAAATCTACAACCGCTTTCTAAAAATTATTTTCAGAGCAATGCCTAAAAAAACCTACTCTGTCAGATTAAGTAATGACGATTACAAATAATGAAAATCCAGTTTTCAATCGAAATTGACGAGCGAAACTAAAAATCAAACTGCGTTTGACCCCTATAAGTAATATTTGTTTTTAGATTATTTATGTAGTCGTTTATTTCCGTTTGCGTTAAAGAGTTGTATTTTGGATATTGTTCTTTTACTTCACATAGTCTGCGAATGGCATCGTTATAGAAATCACTTATAGCGCCAATCTTCTTTATTAAGTAATGTCTCGTATTATTTGTAAATAAAATTTTATATTCTTTTTGTAAATAAAAGGCTCTAAGTATATTAGCTTCCACTGACGGATTCAAATTTTTATATGTCGAATTTTTTTGTAAAATATCCAATTTCTTAGTTTCCCAAAATTGTTTATAGTATTGTAAGTTATAACTAAGGTCGCTCAGATTTATGACCAATGCATCGAAGTTATAAAAGCAACCTTTGGCTATACTATTTAATTTATCTGCTTCATTAAGTCTGACAAGTTTATTTTTAAAAGCCCAGTTAGTATCTATTGACCAAATATCTACATTAATTGTTTTTAGCTTAATCTTTATACCTCCATGCCGATTTACTGTGTGATTTAGTTTAAAAGAATTTATATGGGCGCTTAAAGTTACATTTGGAATATCTACTATTATATCAATATCTCTACTTTGGTTTTGATGTAGAAAATCACGAAAATATCCACCAACAATATAAGCTGTATTATATAATAGCAACTCATAAAAAAAAGGCATAAAATTTTCTTTTTCCATATGATACTTAAAATATGGGAAAAAATCTTTTTTAATATTTATCTGATCAAACACTCTGGATTACAGGTTAACTCCTTTTAATTCCTGATACAAGTGAATAGCGTAAGAATCTGTCATGCCTGCTATAAAGTCTACGATCACTTGTAATTTAAGGTATTCCTTATTGGGATATTTTTCTATGTTTTCGTAAACATAACGGTAATTTGAAGATATCAATTTATAAACTCTAGCTTCGTAGGTATTCCCTTCATCAATGAACTTGCTACTTCTAGCAGCTCTAGTGAAAATTTTTAGAAGTCCGTAAATTGCTTCCCAACCCGCGAGCTCTTTTTTCAGAATATCCTTGTCATCGAAAACAAGATAGGAAAGCTTTTTATAAGCTTTTCTAATATCTGAAGCCGCAGAAATTTTGATAATTTCCTCCTCTAAATTACCACTCATTAGTTGGGAATAGTTCTCTTTAAAAGAATTGATAATTTCTTCAATCATTATTTGTTGAGTAAAAACTCTAAGCTTTTGAATATAAATTGCATCGTCAATACATCCTTTTTCTTTTATGCCATCTAACTCTTTAAATTTATTACAAACAACCTCTTTGTTTGTTGAAAGTTCTTTATTAAATATTTTCTTTATTATTGGAATATTAATTATTCACAATTTAGTACCATATTCAATATCGGCTGCACTGTAAGCAATATCATCTGCGGCTTCCATCAAATAAACGGCTGGATGTCTATTGTGGTTTAAACATAGATAAGTATTGAGCTCATTGTAAGTATCCTCTTCGGTTATAAAATAACCAAATTTTTTTTCATTTAAAGATTCAGAATCTCCTTTATTTCCTGTTAATGAGTTAGTAGGATACTTAATGATGGAACTTAAACTTGAGTATGTTAGATTATATCCATATTCATCTCCAAAATAATTTAACTTAGATAAAACTCTAAGTGTCTGCACGTTGCCGTCAAAATTTTCGAAATCAGCTTTTTCTCTATCCGAGAGTATGGGATTCGCAACGTCTTTTTGATTAAGTTTTTCATATTTTTTATACTCATCTGAGGAAAAATAATCTTTGAAAAATTTTTTTATTGCCTCTTCTCCAAAGTGACCAAATGGCGGATTGCCAAGATCATGAACCAAGCCTGAAACCCGTAATAATGAACTTAGATACCCTCGCTTTTTTTCATCAATTTCACCAATTTCAATGAGCCAATTTTCAATACTTTGCCCAATCGAACTTGCGATATAGGAAACTTCTAATGAATGTGTTAGTCTTGTACGAATAAAATCACTTTGTTCTAAGGGAAATACCTGCGTTTTATCTTGAAGTCTTCTGATTGGAGCACTAGATACTAAACGACCATAATCATTTTCAAAAGGATTTCTTCCATCTGATACGATAGTTTGAGTTTTAATTCTAAATCTTTTCTCACTCAAAAGCAAATCCCATTTATGTTTAAATCTATCGATTGGAGTATCTGAAATCATTTGATAAAATATTAAATTTCAACTTAGTTTGTCCAATAAAGATACGCATCCTTTTGATTTCAAAGTGGTGTATTAGCCGTTGTTTATTGTTTTGTTTAATTTACTGATCCGTTCAATTAAATCACTAAACAATAGCGATTCATTATAGAACATACTTTCTGCCATGGCTTTATAATCCCGTTCCCATGCCTCAATTACATTCTCCGGAGGCAGAATATTGAACTTACCTCGAACGTGATTGTCATAATCAATTCCCCGCAAAGGAGTTATTCTTTTACGGTGGTTAATGATTGTGTTCTGAAGTTGTATATCCTGTAAGGCTCTTTTTGCGTAATCAGTATCCATTAATTTTTCCAGGTCATATAAATGCCTGCTTTTGCGATCCACTCTTATTTTATCAATAGATTGCTGAAACTCTTCATGCAGCAAATAAATTTTTTCAAGGAACGTTCTTTCCGGAATAACAGTTGGTACCATAATCGGAGTGTCAGAGAAAAGACGATCTTTGAATTTGGCAGCAACGAGAGTAGCAAAACTTCTTTCTTCAAAAGGCTCGATCATAGAACGGCTTCCAATTTCTATCAGTACACGGGGATAGAGATAGGCATTTTTCTCAACTACTGAATGATAATAAACTTCGATTATCAGGGGATCCTGGTCCCTGGTTTTTATTTCTGACAGACGTAATTGTACTACATCCAACCCCGAATCTTTAAACCGTTTTTCCAGTTCGGGAAAATATTCCTGCTCAATAAAAGTCGAAGATTGTTCTCTTAACCGTCTGACCTGTGAGGCAGTCATCTCATCGTCCTCTTTATTAAATCCCAAAAACTTTCTGTCTAATGCCAGATCAATATCTTCAGAAAAGCGATCTATCAGGTTCCAAACTTTACTTAGTGAAGTGCCGCCTTTGAACACCGTATCCTTCCCGATAGAACTTTCGAAAACTAATTGTATGGTACGCACAACCCACCAATCTTTCTCAATAGCTGCAACAGGCAATCCAACGGATACTGCCGTTTCGTTGAAAATATTCTTTTTAGTTTCATCCGGCAGATTTAGCCATTCCTTTAATTGCTGGGGTGTCATAGATTTTTAGAATTTAATGCCGGTGCAATTATCTGCCTGATCCATTCCGGAGCTAAACGAATGTCGTGGATAAGATAAGTTGGCTTCTCTTTCTGTAGTGCTCCCCGGATTTTCTGTATTTCCTCATCGGTTACATTTTCTTTGCCAATTGTTTTTAAAGCCTGAATGGCCAGCCCGCTTATTTCTCCCTGTGTCGCTACATTTTTAGGTGTTGCTTTTTTAAAGGAAATAATTTGGTTACCGACGTTAACTTTTCGGGATGCCCCATCAGTAAGAAAAACGGGATTCATTGGGACTTGCGGAGACAGTCCTAATTTGTTTAACGCATAATGGCCTGTTGGAACGATACGGGCTTTATCCCGTTTAGCTATTGCCTTTGCAATCGATTCTATATTGGGGGTTAAAGGCCCGATAATACTGTCTATTTCAGGACGCACATAAATACCTGTGGCAACACGATTTATTTCGCCGCTTTTTACAAGTCTTTCAAGGGCTTTGCGAACAGCATCACTATTTGAAATACTTATAAAGTTATCGGTAAAAAAAAGCGAACCCCTCCTGGCTTTTTTTATTTTATTAAGTATCTGAATTTCAATATTTTCTTTCAATTATTCAATCAATTTCGTCACAAATTTAGTATATATTTGTGACAAGTCGGAATGATTTTATTACCATATTGTACCACAAATAATAATTTTTGTAGTGTATATTACAATTTAGCCAAAATCAGTTAAAACTTTCATGGTTTCCTTTTTGGCCTCTATGTCAAAACCGCCAAGATAATGTTGCGTGGTTTTTATATCGGTATGCCCTAAACTTTCAGAAATAAACTCCACGCTGGCACCACTTCTTAACAACATAGTTGAAAACGAGTGCCGGGCCACGTATGTGGTAATGGGCAAATCAATCCCTAACTTTTCTCCTATCCTCTTCATCCAGTCATTGGTGACGCCATTAAACTGGTTAACTTTTGCCTTAATTTCACAAGGATTGTCCTCATTGGAGATTATGTCAAAAACATAACCGTCATTATCTTTTCGTTTACAAGCCCACTTATCAATTATACAATTTAATTCGGGCGTTCTGACAATTGTAATGGGGGTTGCATTTGCTCTGTTAGTATGCCTTGTTTTCTGACGTTTAAAACTTATGAAATCAGGAAAAACATTTTCCCACTTTAAATGTGCGATATCCATCATGTTGATCCCATTGGCCAGGTAAGTGAACTTCCAAAAATCCAGCGAACGATTCTCAAAAAAATTGTTTTTATCAGGCTTATGCGAAAAAATGCTTTTTAATTGTTCCTTACTCAGACTTCTTTTTGCCTTTTTACCGGAGGGAATAATATATCTGTTTTTACCGAACGGGTACTTGTTGCGGTCAAAAACTCTTTCTTCAATTGCTTTATTGATAACAGCCCTCAAAGGCCTTAGGTATATACCGACCGTGGTAATACTTTTCTTCCTGCCAATCATCCATTGCTCAAATGATTTCAGAAAATCGACATTAACATCATTCAATTTGCAATTCGGCCGGAATTTTTCAAGGGCATTAATAGAAGCTCCATAACTGGTTTCCGTCCCTACCCTTCCCTCGCTCCCTAATTGCCTGATAACAGCTTCGAAAGCACTTTTGAGATTTTCATACCGGATCGGCTTCTCAAAATACTGGTCTTCAAAGTCACTAAAGGAAAACCCGTCGAGAGTGTTAATAACGTCAGCCGCCTTGGTTTCTATTTCAGCGATTTCATTTCTTAATTTTTGCATCTTACCTTTTGCTTTATCAGAGTTCAATAAATCCCAATCTGATAAAGTGATTTTATAACCCGTTCCGTAGTATCTTCGTTCACGGTTAAATGTTATCCGCAGCTTTAACGGATATTTGCTTTTCTTAAGTTCCCGCCTTAAATCCGGGACAACTTTTACCTGAGTTATTGCCTGTTTCATAATAAAAAATTTGATACACAATTTGATACACAAAATGCCAAAAACGACTTTTACTGTGTCACTGCAATAATACATAAGAAATCCATGAAACCCAATGATGGTAAGGGTTTCAGCGAATAACTGAATGTTAATAAAAGTAACTGAAAACGTCTTTTAACGAACTACGGATCAAAAGGTTTCAGGTTTGAATCCTGACGGGGTCACAAACAAGGCGGATACCCATTGTAATAATTTAATTTGCAATGGGTATTTTATTTTTGGTGTCAAAAATTTGACTGTAAGTCATCTATTTTTCTAAAGTTTTACTGATATTTTATTTACTACTAAACCTGTGTCTTTCATCTCACTCGATTTTATAATTACGTATCCTTTACGGGCTTTATCTTTTTGAATAGGCGTAAGTCCTTGTTCCATATGGTCACAATGGACTGATATGGGCGGTACCAAATCAACAGGTTTATTATTTTTTAATGTAAAGACTTTATAACCACTCCAACAACTTGTAAACCATTCCGGGTTTAGACCAATTTCGTCACCCACGTTATCATTTAAGTCACCAAGATTGATAGGCTGACCTCCTATGCACTGATCAATTTTGATTGGTTGAATAGAACCATCAGAAAAATTAATAGTACTAATACATTCCCCCACACACGATTCCCCGGGTACAGCGATTTCTGGCGGAACCAACCAGGCGGTTTCCTGCTTTCCGTCGCCATTAAAATCTCCGGTTATGGAATCACGTTTTATAGTTGAATCACTATTTACAACGTCATGAGTTTTTAGGGAATCGGTTTCGACTTCGGATTGTTCTGATGTTGTCTGTATATTGCAGGAGCTTGCTATGAGACTTAACAAAACGAAAGAAATGAAGCGCATATAGTTTATTTTATAATGCAAGTCATTAGTGTCCTGTTTAAAAATAGTTTAGTTCTTTGAAATTCTTGATATTATTATGTTTAAAGTAGTTTTATTTCG
>CAKUWM010000159.1 GCA_934699305.1 uncultured Saprospiraceae bacterium
CATATAGACAGAATATCCGCCATAAGAAGCTCCTACAGCGCCCATTCGGTCTTTGTCCACATAAGGTTCGGCAGCAAGGGCATCGGTAGCGCTCAGATAGTCTCTGATGGGCTGGCCGCCCCAATCTCCAGAAATTGCCTCATTCCACGCCTGTCCATAACCGGGCATTCCACGGCGATTGGGTGCAATGACAATGTATCCATTGGCTGCCATCAATTGCATATTCCATCTAAAGGAATAAAATTGCGAAAGTGCGCTTTGTGGACCGCCTTGACAATATAAGAGTGCGGGATATTTTTTAGCAGGATCAAAGTCAGGGGGATAGATGACCCAGGATACCATGTCTTTTCCATCTGTTGTTTTGACCATTTTTTTCTCCACCTTGCTCATTTTTACTGTCTTATATAAGTCGTCATTGACATGCGTAAGTTGGATTATTTCGCCATTATTAGGGTTGACTGAATACAATTCGGCAGCATGATTGAAATCAGTTCTTTGTGCAATAATATTTCCATCGGATGCAATACCTATGATTCCTGAGTAATCGTGTTCATCCGTAGTTAATTGCTTTATTTGAGTAGAAATATTTCCTTCCTTGTTGGTAGTTAATTTTGCTTCAAAAAGAGAAATTAGGCCGTTTAACGGTGCAGAAAAGTAAACCTTATCACTTGTGTTTGCCCAGGTAAAAGAAGAAACGGTACCATCCCAATCCTGAAAAAGATTGAATTTTTTTCCACTTTTTAGGTCAGCTACCCAGATACTGACTTTATCCGCTTCATAGCCGTCTCTCGGCATTGAAGACCATGCGAATCGCTTACCATCCGGAGAAAAAGAGGGAGACTTGTCATAGCCCATCATGCCCATAGTAAAATTAGTCGTTTGCCCATTTGCAATATTGTAAAAATATATATCGGAATTGGTACTTGTTGCATAGTCTTTTCCCACCTTTTTAGTAGCAACGTACGCCAGCAGTTGGCCATCGGGATGCCACGCAAAGTCATCACTTCCGCCAAAAGGTTTAGTAGGTGAATCGTACGGTTCTTTAGCCATGATGTCAGTAGCCTTGTATGTGCCATCAGCTTGTTTAATGCCAACAAAGACATGATTATAAGTGCCATCTGACCATTGCGTCCAATGTCGATACATAAGGTCATCGTATATTCTTGCCGTTGTGGTGGCATATTCCGGGTATAGATCAGCGGCTGTAGCGTCTATTTTTATACTTTGTGACCAAATGACATTGCCTGTTTTGGCATTGAACACCAAGTTTTCTGTTTGATCAGATATTGCAGGGACAGTCGTAGTAGATGTTAGTTTGCCGTCCGAAGTGAAAAGAATACCGCCATCCGATAATAATATTGGATTGTCACCCGGCTTGCCCTGACTTATTGATTTGATGTTTTTGCCATCAATTCCTATTGAAGATATGAAATTGGCTCTTTTCCCGGAGTTAATATTGTAAGTAGTAACATTATAACAGATAGAGTTGCCCTTGTTGTAAAGAAAAGCGCCCGAAACCCGACCCAGTGACCACAAAAGTTCCGGAGTCATCACGCCCTGAGCAAATATGGGTTGTGTTAAAATGATTGTAATTAGAATGAATAAATACTTTTTCATTATCAAAATTATTTTTTTGTATAAGACATAATAAAATCGTTCATATAATAACCGTTGCCGATATCAAAATCATCATAGCCTTCAATGATAAAGCCATTTTTAAAATAAAAATTAATTGCTTTAAAATTCTTTCTATTGACATGAAGGCGTAGGAATTTATTAGGAGTGTTAATTTCTGATTTTAAATGATTCATTGCCCACGAGCCTACACCTTTGTGCTGAGAAGAAGTGTCTATGTAAAATTTATGAATGAAAATATCGGTAGATCGCTGTTCCAAATGGAGATATCCGATGAAATCATCATTGTTATAAACGGTAAAAATATCGTGACCCTTTTCCAGTTTTTCCTTTAATGCCGGTTCGGAATAGAATAATTGGAGCATATAATCGACTTGGGTTTGGCCTATATTTTGGACATATGTATCTTGCCAAATTTTATGTGCAAGATTGAATATATCACGCAAGTTAGCCGTATCAGCTCTTTTTATCGATAACATACAGATAAATATAGGATATTTTTTACAACCATTATTTTAACCCTTCATGAATGTGTCCATGCGAAAACATTATTTGAATAGAAATTAGATTTTCATTTTTTTCATAAAATCAGCATTAGCTCGAATAGCGTCTAAGGGTGTTGTACCCGGATATGCTTCTTGTTCTACTATAAAGTATTCCATCCCATCCTTTTCGGCTGCTTTTAAAGTTGATTTCCAATCGATTATGCCTTTTCCTAAGTCAACAGAATTTAATGAATTGTCGTGAACCGGATGTCTGCTAAAATCTTTGATGTGACACAACTTAAAACGGTTTTTGTATTTATGTAGCCAGTATTCGATTTTTTCTCCGGCAGCATGTACCCAAAACATATCCATTTCGAAGGTCACTAAGGCCGGGTCGGTTTCATTCATGAGGATATCCTGAGGATAAATTCCATTTACTGCTTCAAAGGAATAAGCGTGGTTGTGATAACCAAATCCGACCCCATTTTTTTTACACAGTTCTCCTTTTTTATTAAAATCTTCGGCTGCCATCTTGTACTTATCCAAATTATCCTGCTTCCCCAACCAGGGGCAAATTAGATATTTAACACCTATAGATGCTGCTTCTTCCACTTTTCGTTCAAAGTCTTTAAATATATCGCAATGGGCGGAGATGATGGTCATCCCCAAATTTCCCACATAGTTTTTAAATCCTTTGGCTCCCATTCCCCACCACATGCCATCAGGACCGTCATAACTTTCGATTTGTTTGTAACCTGCCGCTGCAATTTTTTGTAGGATTCCTTTTACATCCTTTGGAATGTCGTCTCTAAGGGTATAAAGTTGTAAGCCAAAGTTCTTTATTCTTTTTTCAGGAATAAATGGATGGTCGAGTATATTGGGTGACGGCAATAGAATCATCCCACCGGCAGCTACACTAAGGTTATGTATAAATCTTCTTCTGTCCTTTCTCATACTATTATTATCTTTTGTAAAGTTACATTAGATTTTTTAGAAAAAGAATTTTTCTGAAAATCTGAATATGCAGCCATTCATCTTTTTATTCAATAGTCATTCTTTCTCCTTTGCTATGGCTGGAAAATTCAGGTGCATACATGCATTGAATTGTTGAAATACCGGTAGAAAAGTCTCCCCTCAATGATGCTCTGATATCATATTCAAATACAAAGGTTCCTTTAGGCAAATAATCCATGAAAAAGTTGGTTGCGACATCTTTAATAGATTGATAATATCCCAATCCTCCTTGATATCTATAACCGCTGATAGATTGGATAGGCTCTGTGCCTGCCGGACGCATATCTTTTAAGTGAACAAATTCCATGGGTCTATCGACACGGATGATTGTTTGAATTCTGATTTTGTCACCAACCTTGATTTTCTGACCTTTAGATATGGCAATTAATTTTTCACCTCTATCCGTTTTTTGAACGATGTGATATGCCTTTTCAATCGTTAGCGGCGTTTCTTGAAACAACTTAATTTTATCCATTTGTTCAAAATACTGGAAATAGGCTGCTCCCCAATTGACGACAGGAGCGTTATTCTTCACCTTTATTTGAGAAAAATCCGATTTTATCTCGGGACCTGAATAGCTTTTTTTGAAATATCCGGTTCCACTTTCAGGATTCGTAGAGGCTATATCAAACTTTGCCTTTCCTAAATGAATGTCCGGCCATACCGTTTCGAGATTCATTGTACCTCCATTGATTAATAAAGCGTATATAGCGGATGATGTCGCCTTTGTTGTATTCCAGTTGTTGGTCTGTTTATTGGTCAACAGCCAAAGTTTCATCTCATCCACCAATTCAGTCTCATTGGTCAATTCAGCAAAAACTTCAATCATCATGGATTGTGTCTCTATCGGCAACATATACCAGAAATAGCCTCTTGGTGAATTCCAATACATACCTAAGTTATCATTGCGAAAAGCGGTTTGCTTCAGACCCTCTACAATAAGATTGGAAGTCGCATTTTCGCCATTGCGTGCAAGATACAATGCTATCATCCCCTGAGCATATTGGTTTTTCTTGTTCCAATATTTTTTTGATTGGTTGAAGAAGTATTGATACGCTTCTGATTTGATATTATGGTTGTCTGTCTTAAGGACTAAGGATCTGGCATATAGATACTGAATCGGCCAATAATATAAGTGGTCGGCTTCCATTGCCTTTTTATCACCTTTATTATCTTTTTTAATTTCCTCATAAGCCTTTGTCAAAGCTAAATCACAATATGTCAATGCTTTTTGGAGCATGTTTTCAATATCAGCATCTGTATTTTTCACGACACCCAAGTGTTGCAAATGACCGATATTTTCGATGACATAGGAAGTGACGTATTCGTTGGCCTGGCAACCGGGAAACCATGGTAAGCCACCATTTTGATATTGCCTTTTGACAATTTTTTGCAAAGCAGCTTTTTGTTCAGAAGCCATTTTGTTGAAATCAAAAAGAAGTCCAATATTCTTTTTTTGTTGTTCTTCGTTTTGGGCTTCTAAGACCCATGGTGTTTCTTGTAATAATGCGGACTTTAATTCCTCATTTTTTTGAAGATTGCTTAATAATGCATCCGAATTTTTCCATTTTTCAAAGACAGCTTTTATTTTAGGATTGCTGTTGGCGATATAGGCAGCCAAGGTATTGGCGTAATAGCGATTGAGGAGTTGTTCGGTACATTCATACGGATATTCCATCATATAAGGCAGTGCCTGGACAGCATACCATGCCGGATTAGACGAATATTCCAAAGTATATCTGTACGGTGTTGCTGTTGCAGAACTTAAGGAACTATTCATGGCATCGAAGGTAAATGACTTTTCTGTTCCCTTGCGAATCATCATCGGCATGGTTTCAGTGACCAACATTCTGTTAGAGAGCACAGGAAGTGTATTCTCTTCACCATCGGTATGTTGTTCCGTCTGTGCAGTAATTCGTACTGTTACAGTTTCAGTAGGCAAAGCAGGTGCATGTATTTTCCAGGATACGACGGTAGACTGACCAGCAGAAAGAATTACAGATTGTTCAGATGGGGATACATATAGTTGTGGGCTGAGTGGTTGCATTGTTATCCCATCCAGAAGTTCTAATTTGGTCTTTGCAATTCCACTCAAACCATTCATATTGGTAATCTTAGCAGTTAGTTCTATATCGTCATTTTCTCTAAAATATCGTGGCAGATTGGGGAATACCATAAGATCTTTAGATGTAGTAACTGTATTTTCCAAAGTCCCTTGTTGTAAATCCTTGGTATGTGCAAAGATTCGCAATTTCCACTTTGTAAGTGCTTCTTTCATCTTGAATTGCAGGATAACATTTCCGTCTTTATCTGTATAGAGATTGGGATAGAAGAACACCGTTTCTTCCAAATTTTTACGTATAGGAGGTATTTCAGAGGTTAATTCAGATGTATTGGAAACTTTTTCTTCTTTTTCAGAAGAACTAATGCCTGATTCGCTTTTGTCAGCTATGCCATCCATCGGTGATCCGGATGAGTTTTCCATGGCTTCCGCCGTAGGAACAGCATCATAGGTTACATTACCTGCACGTTTGTATTGTTTCATTTCAATATCTCCAGATCCACTATAAAGAGCATGATAAAAATATATGAGTATATTGGGTAAGAAACTTCTTTCTGTTTCGTCTTTTACATGAAGAAAAGAAGTATTAAAATTTTTGTATATAGTAGCAACTTGATTGTGATAATCTACATAGTTGCTTAAGGTATAATAATTTGGAAAGGGGATAGTCGAGTATATGTCATAAGCAAATACATCCAATGACGCATCATATATTGACGCCAATACCTCTGCTGCTACTTTTTCTTTTCCTGAGCCTGATATGACCAATTCCCATGTTTCATCCTGACCGGGAGCTAACTTATCTCTGAAAGTTTTGAGTTGAATAGTCAATTCCTTCTCTGTCCATGGCACATTGATAGGCACTGATTGAGATTGAACTCGCGAAAACCCATAGCTGGTAACAACGGTATTGACTCCGCCCAGATATTGGCGATTTATTGCTATGGATTTATTGATTGCAGATGAAGCATCTAACCATTCTCTTGAGATAAGTTTATTTTTTACAAAAAATTCATATAATAATTTGCCGGATGGATTTCTTGATTTATAAGATTGATGGCTTATGTCACCTACTTGATAGGCCTTTTTGTCTGTTGCGGCCGAGATTAAATCATTTATCTTAAAGTCGAGGCTTTTTGATGGATTACTTATGGTAGTATAGTAAGCTTGTTTGGCAGTCAAAGGCTTTTGTCCTGTTATATCGAAGGTGATGCGATATTCACCTTTAGGGAATTGGATTGATTTAAGCGCTGCTATGGGAGTTTTACCGGATTGTATATTCTGATCAAAAATTGTTTTTGTGACATTCCAGGATGTTATATCGGTTTCATTCAGATAGCTTTCATA
>CAKUWM010000160.1 GCA_934699305.1 uncultured Saprospiraceae bacterium
ATCTGAATCAATAATATTAGGAATCGATCCGGGCACAATTAAAATGGGATTTGCTATCATCAAACATGGGAAACCCATGCCACAATTGATGGACTACGGAGTACTAAATCTCCAATATTTAGACGACGCTCATGAAAAGCTTCACCAGATATTTGTAAAGATGGAGCAGATGATTCAAAAATATCAAATTACTGAATTGGCAATTGAAGCTCCCTTTTTTGGCAAAAACGTCCAATCTATGCTAAAATTAGGTAGAGCCCAGGGTGTCGTGATTTCTGCTGCCAGATATTTTGGGTTATTAACCACAGAATATTCACCAAGGAAAATCAAACTATCCGTTGCAGGTAATGGTAACGCATCCAAAGAACAAGTTGCTAGAATGATTGAAAAACAATTCAGCGTCAACTTAGCGAATGTAGGTTTAGATGCCACCGATGCACTTTCTGTTGCGATATGTCATTCTTTTTCTAAAGGTGGTTTTTCACAAAAAGGTGGAAGTAAAAATTGGGCTGATTTCATAAAGAAAAATCCCAACAAGGTTATTTGAATTATTTCATTTACTTCGACTACACCAGCCTGTTATAGACATTGGGAATCAATGACTTATCCTAGCATCTTCTGATAAATTCTATTCAATTGCGGCAGCTATTTCATGTGAAATTCGTTCAAATTCTTCAGCGGATAAAGTAACCGGCGGGTTTTTAAAATTCATGTCAGAAACTGCATTAATCGGCATCAAATGTATATGAGTATGAGGCACTTCCAGTCCGACAACAGCCACACCTATCCTATTACAGGGAATTACTTTTTTCATAGCTTTAGCAATTTTACGTGCCGTCATCATCAATTCAATATACTCATCACTATTCAGATCAAAGATATAATCTACTTCCTTTTTAGGAATTACCAATGTATGACCTTTAACAACCGGTCGTATGTCCAAGAAACAAAAGTGTTTGTCATCTTCATATACTTTATAACAAGGCAACTCGCCTGCAATTATCTTACTAAAAATACTTGCCATTGGATCAATGATATAATTTTATAATTTTAAATTCTAATACGCCGGCAGGTGTCGTCACTTTAGCAATATCACCTTCCTTTTTGCCTAAAAGTCCTTGTCCAATGGGTGAATTTCCTGATATTTTCCCCGATTGTAAGTCAGATTCTGCTTCTGAAACCAATGTATATTTAAATACTTTCTTGGTTTTAATATTCTCTATCTCAACGGTGGATAAAAGTGTAACTATGGTTGGATCCAACTGTGATGCATCTATTAGTCGAGCATTTGCCAGGACTTTCTCCAACTCGTTAATTCTCAATTCCAACATACCCTGTGCATTCTTTGCTGCATCATACTCTGCGTTCTCTGACAAATCACCTTTATCTCGCGCTTCAGCGATAGCTTTAGCCGCTTCCTGCCTACCTGTGGATTTAAGTTCATCCAATTCAGCATTGAGTTTATCCATTCCCTCCTGTGTAAGATAAGTATAGCCTGACATAATTTAAAATAAGTTTAGAAAAAAAACTAAACACTTCCAAATGGAAGTGTTTAGTTTTATGTTACAAAAATAAAAATTCTATCTAAAAAAATCGAATATTAGAGGTTAATTCTAACGCCAATATTGTGGGTTCCACTGAACAGTCGAGAATTCATAAAAGCATAATCCAATGCTATTTTTGATTTTGTTTCTTTATTCAATGTTAAATTAGCTGATGCTCCAAATGATAATCCTGTATAAATATCATCTTTAATAACTTCGGTAGTTTTTTGAATTTCGCCTTTATAGGCAGCTCTTATTTGAAGCATATCTTTCAATAACGATACTTCAACTCCGGCTCCCAATTGATCTCTACTAAATGAATTAGAGGTAAAATTGGCAAGAGGCGTAACTCTAATTGCATCATCCGCAACATAAAAATCATACGACGCACCAATATTTAAAGTTACCGGTAATTCGTAATTAGCAGCTCTTTGATCATAAGCTAGGTTGACATTCTCTACATTAGGATTCGGCCTAGTAACTGTAAATCCTTCGCCTCTAAATTTCAAAGGAGTGCCCAAGTTGCGTAAAGCAAGACCTAATTTAAAATTATCTTTTGCCCCATTTGAGTATTGTACACCGGCATCAAAGGCTACGCCACGGGCAGAAACACCCGGAATAGACTCCATTACAAGTCTTACACCCATCCCAACAGAAACTTTTCCAAGCGATTCTTCATTGACAAACATGTGCGCATAAGAAAGCCCTATATTAGCCCATGAGGCATTATAATATGTTCCATTGCCTTCCGGAAAATCAACCGTGGTCACTTTAATGTCACCAAAATTAAGTGCCATAAAATCTAGACCAAATACACCGTTTTTACCTATCTTTTTTGCAAGACCAAAAGTATTGGTGCTAATTCCAGTCCCAACCAGATACCTTCCATGGCTATAAGCTATTTCCATACTTTTTATATTGGTCAATCCAGCAACATTTAATCTTGTTGCCTCTATTCCGGATATCCCTGCTGTATTCATAGTATGAAGACCGGCGCTTCTCGCCCATGGATTAATAAGCAATTCTCCCGCTCCGGAGGAACCTTGACGATCAGGATTACCGGCAAAAACAAAGGAAGTGCCCACTAGTAAAATAAATATTGTAAATAATTTTTTCACGTTTAATTCTTTTGTTCGTTTGTAATAAATTTTCAAACTAAATTTGAATCCGGGTAACGAATTACCCGGATTCATTTAAATTTATTAGAATCCGGAGATTTCAAGCTGACGGATTGCACCCACCCACTTAATCACTCTTTCACCTTCATCTGATTTAACATGTATTAAATAAATTCCACTTCCGACCGTAATACCACTTCCATTTTTCAAATCCCATTCAATATCAGGTGTTACCTGTCCATATCGAACACCTCGTCCCTCACCTTTTCGTTCCTCTCTTACTTCATTTCGGTTAAACTGGCGAACAAACTTCCCATCCAATGAATAGATTGTAACAACACACTTAGGAGGTAAGTTGGTTATCTTAACTATGTTGGCTACTTCCGTATTTTCGTATGCAGAATAAGCATAATATGGGTTAGGTACAACCGAAATACTATCTAAAGCTTTGTTAACCAAATCATTGGATCTAGAAGCAAATGCTTTATCTTTTATTTCGATTTTATACATTGGCATTCCATTATTCAGTCCTGAAATTCCATCACTAGTAGATGGTACCTTATAGGAATTGTTGACTCTTAACTTATAAACCGTCTCCTGAGGTATTAATCCATCTTTGTAAGACAACATTTTAGTACCAAGAGGAACACCTACCCAGGTAATCTGGGAAAGGACACGTGCCTTATTGATATCATTCGGGTTTTGCCCTTTCAAATTCTTTTGGAAGGCTAAACATTCATCATATTTAGTTTTACTTACATAAATATAATGCTGACCGCCTGCAAAGAAATTATCCGGAGATTGGAAGTTGTTAGAAAATGGAATAGCCCAATTTGCCCCCGGATTAAATAACATATCTCTTGCAATATTCGGATTTTCACCAACTTCTTCCAAAACACCACTAAAAATAGCTGGATCAAAGCTAGAGTTCTCAGAGAAGAAAATATTCAATCTCATTCCTGTTTCAACATCAATTGCATAACCCGGGAACCAGCTCAATCCGGTGGAATCCGGATTAGAATTGAGCACAGGATTACCATTTGCATCAAAATCCTTCGTCACGGACCTGGATCGTCTCAATGAAAACTGAGGTGCATTTCCTTCCGGTGGCAATCCGGCATTTGTATAGCTTGGATTAGAGGCTTCGACAACAATACATTTAGACCATTTAGAACGATCACTCGTAAATACGATGTCCACGTTATTCAAGTCAGCAAGTGTATTGGACTTTTCAACCGTGTTCTTTATATTGGAAGATGCCGGAACTGGTGTTAGAAACTCTCCAGCACTAACATCTGCCGGTTCTTTCAAAGCGAGTGCCAATGGCCAGAAACCCAATTTTTCATAAACATTCTTTGGATCCTGATTTCCTTTATCACTAAACTTCTCAACAAAATTAATCCAATTTAAAGCTTCAGAAAGAATAAGAGAAATATTTGGATTATCACTCAAGACTTCACCTCCATCTCTTAACATTGTAAGCCAATTATCCTTAGTTGGATCAGCATATACCCTTTCCTGACCAACATATCCATTTACATCGTCTAAGTCTTCTCCAGGATCATTATTAGGGAAAAAGATAGAAATACCGTATTCTGCAATCAATCGCTCATTAAACTTAGCAAACTTTTCTTCCTTAACCAAAGTGTCACCTGTGGCATTCGTCAAATTCCATACTGCCGAATTAATATCTAATTTGGAATCAGTAGGGTTTTTATCATTGAAAGCAACATTAAGTACGCCGTCAATTACATCAATCGGGTTGTAAACTTTTACTGCTACCGGACCATTACCCTCTTTATACAGAATAGTTCTCTCGGCGGAAGGTCCACTTATAAAGCTCAAATTAAACAACCTATCTCTTTCGCCATCTGCTAGTTCAAGGAAAGATCTATAAGTACCTTCACCATCCAACCTAGTGATAATTGCTCCTGAGCCATAATCAGAATTCAATTTTCTATCAATAATTGGTCGAGGTATAGCGGTATATATTTGGGAATTTCTTCTTCCAAGGGCAAATGTTATTCGTTGACCATCACCCTTTACATCCAAGCTTTTGTAGTTATTATATGCGTATGCTACCGCAGTATAATAATATTTTTTATGATTCACCAAACGATCATCGCCGGTTGCAAATAAGTCTCTATTTACTTCGAATGTATTTCTCAATCCTTTATTTTCACCGTTAACCATGGTTGTTGGAATCCATATATGATGTAATGGATCTTTAGGATCAGGATAAGATGGATTATCTATTGGAATCCAATTAAATAATGTAGTCACTGAATCTTTCAAGTCAACTTGAGCAAAAAGTCTAGATTTACTTGGGTCATTAAGGTCAGAAGGTGATACATCAGGACTCTTAACCTGGTATATCATATATCCTTGGAACTTAAACATACCAAAGGTATCTTTTGAAACCGAAATACCCGGATTAAATCCATAATAATTCAAATCAAAATTATTGGACGTTTCAGGATCATTACTCAAAGCCAAAACCAATTTCTTGTCCAATTCAATGATATCCACATCTGGTGCATCCGGACCATCGAATATTTTAAAGCAATTGTCAAAAAGACCTTGACATATATCATCTGCTGCATACAAGTCAGTTAATGATGGCGCATTATTGGGACCTGAATAATCTTGATCAGGAACCCATGGAACTCCGACAACCAAGTAATTGGTCTTATTGGATTGTAATGTTATCGGCCCTGTAGATTGTGCAGTCCTACGGTCAACGCCCGGTAATGATGTAACAGTCTTCATAGACCACCCGTTAACATCAGCAGGAGCATCCGGAAATGGATATCTGGTTACTGGCCCTCCTGATTTATATGCTGATCCTCCATAAGTAAATGGTGTTCCATCTTTCCATTTGGCATCCAAATAATTATACAATTGCGGTAAGTTATTTGGGTCAGTCGTTCCAGGTTCAGCACTCTCTCTGTTCCAATACGTAAAGGAAGTCATTCCTATATCAAAATTGGTTTCCTTTCCTTCAATAATTGTATCAATAGTTGGTCCTTCAAAGTAGTCAATCCCTACAATCGGAACTTTCCTTCCATACGTATTGACTGAACCTCCTCCTGCATTACATAAAGTCATATCAGGTCCGGAGTTACCGTCAGTTCCATCAATATTGTAATAATATACTAAACTACGAGCTGAATCACATCCAATCAAGTCATCATCCGGACAACCTAAGTCAGAGTCAACCCACCATCCAAAAATACACCTATCTGTTACTGTGGGAGAACGATTGACCAATTTATAACGCATAAAGGTCATATCATTCAGTTGGTCATTCGTTTTAAAAGCATAGGCTTGAACTTGTACTTCCATATTTATGGGAGTTCCATTAAATTCGGTATGTACGTTTCCATTGTCATTATAGATCCAAAAATACATTTGATCTGCATACGTTGGAGGAACCGGATTGTCGGCTGTTGGCTCACATGCTCCACCTACACCACGCACTTCAATAATCGGAAAATCTCCTTTAGCGGGATCATACTCTCCGTCGCCATCATAGTCATAAAATGGTGCTAATGCTGCAGTAGTAGAAGGCAAACTCCAATTGTATATTGATTTAAAATAAGGATTACCTCTAGCCGGCCATCCTCTTACATTTAATGGAATTAAACTTTCCGGATAGTCAGTCCCTGCTTCTAGAAATTCATTAAATTGCGCTATATGCTTATCTATTTCCTGCCCTCTTACTTCAAAGAACCTATCCCAGTTAGAACATTCCTGAACAGTAATTTGACCAGTCAGATCATTAAGTGGACCAGGAAACCAGTCATGCTTATTACTATTACCACCGTACATTCTTCCTGCACCTTTCAATTGATCTCCATTGTAC
>CAKUWM010000161.1 GCA_934699305.1 uncultured Saprospiraceae bacterium
TCCATGTTGTAACGTACTTCCATCCCTATTTCCTTTAAAGGTGCGTCGGATCTTATGATGACTCTTCGTTCAGAAGCGACCGGACTCATTAGTTCCACTTCAATTTTCATTTTATTTTGTCCTCTTCTAAAGGCTATATTGACTTTGTCTCCCGGTTGATATAGGGCTATTTGTTCTTGCAATGCAGGATAACTATGGACAGTAATTCCATTTATTGAATATATGATATCCCCTCGTTGTAACCCGGCTCTTGCTGCTGAAGTGCCATCAGTTACGCGATTGATATAGACGCCTGAACCCGGTTCTTCGCCTGTCCGTTTATTAATGCGGTCACTGATATCTTCTATGCCTATACCCAATATAGCACGTTGGACTTTGCCATAACTGATTAGGTCTCTGGTCATTTTCCGTACGATATTACTTGGAATGGCAAATGAATAGCCTTCAAAGTTGCCACTTCTGGTAAATATAGCTGTATTTATCCCTATTAATTCACCTACTTCATTGACGAGTGCACCGCCGCTATTGCCTTCATTGAAAACAGCATCTGTCTGAATGAAGGACTCAAGTGGATAATCGCCTTTTAATAAATCAATAGTTCTTCCTTTGCCGGATATAATTCCTGAAGTAACGGTTGAATTTAAGCGATATGGATTCCCGATGGCAATGACCCATTGGCCAATCTGCACCGAATCACTGTTGGCAAAGGTTAAATGTGGGCAATCCTGTCTATTTATTTTTAATACTGCCATATCCGATGACTCATCACTACCTATAAGTGAAGCTGTATATTTTTTACCGTCCTCTATCATAACTTCATAAAGACTGCCTCCTGATATTACATGAAAATTGGTCACGATATATCCATCTGATGTAATCAAAACGCCTGAACCGGATGAGACAATAGAACCAAAGTCCCATATTGGTAAAGTTTTATTGCGTACCGTTATCCTAACAACTGCCGGAATGCCTATTTTAGCGGCTTTGATAAAGTTATTGCCTGAACTCGTAGGAACGACACCATTGACAAAGGCGCTCCATCCATTTTCGGTTGAGAATGATACTTTTTGCTCATTGGGTAGAACCCAGCGCATAACTACCGTGCTTATTATTACAGCAATTAGAATGAGAAGGATGTCGCGTTTTTTTATCATAACAACATGGTATTTCTGCTATTTCAATATTTGTGTCCCCTGAAGAACCAATTGATTTTAAATATTTTTTTTAGAATTTTTAAAAACGATAGAAATCAACAATTCCTTTCATCAAATTTTGATATAATTCCGCTAAAACTCCATAAAATTACAAGGAGATATTAAATCAATTCTATTTCAAAAGTATTTAATTGAAACGAATTTCGTGTAACTTTGTTGTTGTAAAATATATTATTAGGATAGTGATTTTATGCAAGATTTACCATTTTACAAGTACCAAGGCGCCGGCAATGATTTTATAATGCTCGATGGATTTAGTCATAATGTTGACTTTTTAAATCATGCACAGATTGCGCAATTGTGCGATAGAAGGTTTGGTATTGGTGGTGATGGTTTAATCATTATTCAGCCTACAGATGGGGAATATGCCTTTAATATGTTGTATTATAATGCAGATGGCTATCCCGGATCAATGTGTGGAAACGGCGGCAGGTGTGCTTTTCGTTTTGCTTTAGACCTTCAACGGGTTGAGGAAAAAGCTATATTTTTGGCAATTGATGGGTCTCACGAAGCTATTTATAATGAGGACGGCACTATATCTCTTAAAATGACGGATGTCACTTCGATAGAAAGTACACCTGACGGCAGTTACGTATTAAACACGGGTTCGCCGCACTATGTTAAGATTGTGCAGTATTTGGATGAGGTAGATGTATATAAAGAGGGGCGAGCTATCCGTATGAGTGATGCCTTTGTGCGTGATGGCATCAATGTTAACTTTGTAGAGACAAGTCTTGATGGTATTCGGATAGCTACCTATGAAAGAGGCGTGGAAGATGAAACACTTGCTTGTGGTACGGGCGTAACCGCAGCGGCGCTAGTTATGATGGAGCGCGGTCTTTTCAATGGTGAAGTAAAGGTTAAAGCAAAGGGTGGCGACCTGAGTGTCAAAGCAATAAAAAATCCTGATACCCGACACTATGAGTCTATTTGGCTTACAGGTCCGGCAGGCAAGGTTTTTGAAGGAGTAATTCGGATTTAGGGGCCTTAGTAAGAATGATTTTTTTCCTTATAAAATTGCTCTAAAACAGACTCGAAATCCCGGATTAAATCTAATGCATTCTGTTCACTAAAGACCAGAGGTGGTTTGATTTTTAAAACATTATGGAGTGGACCATCCGTGCTCAGCAAATACCCCTTTTCTTTCATCCTTTCAACTATGTTGTCAATCTCAGGGACAGCCGGACTTTGACTAATACGGTCTTTGACTAATTCCACACCTACAAACAAGCCATAACCACGTACGTCACCAATAATTGGGAATTGATCCATTAGTTTGTGAAAGCCTTCTAACAGAACCTTTCCCACATGAAGGGCATGTTGCTGTAATTTTTCCTCTTGAATTACCTTTAGTACAGTGCGTCCTGTGACCATAGATACCGGATTGCCACCAAAAGTGTTAAAGTATTCCATCCCATTATCAAATGCTGCTGCTATCTCAGGTGTTACAACTACGGCTGCCAATGGATGCCCATTGCCTATTGGTTTGCCGAGAACAACGATATCGGGTTCTACTTCCTGCAATTGGAATCCCCAAAAGGCATTGCCGACCCTACCAAAGCCCACTTGGACTTCATCGGCAATACAGACTCCACCGGCACTGCGGATGTGTTGATATACTTCCTTTAAATAGCCGTCCGGCAATGGTATCTGACCACCCACACCCAGAAGCGTCTCACAGATAAAAGCAGCCGGGCTCTTAGATTGTGCCACCATGTCGTGGATAACCATACCCACTTGATCAGCGTATTTTTTGCCTGCCAAGGAGTCACCATAACGGTATTCTCCTCTGTAAAGGTCAGGAGAAGGTACTTTGTGAATATAAGGTTGGGCTCCTGTTCCACCTCTGCCATCAAATTTATATGGACTTAATTCGATGGCGAGCGTAGAGGTCCCATGGTATGCATGATCCAGCACTACAACATCCTGATTATGGGTAAAGTGTCGCGCCATGCGTATTGCGAGGTCATTTGCTTCACTTCCTGAATTGACAAAATAACATACAGATAATCCCGAAGGCAGTAATGCTGTCAATTCCTGAGCATACGCCATCATTTCATCGTTTAGGTAGCGGGTATTGGTATTCAGTGTAGCAATTTGCTTCTGCATAGTACGGACGACCGTCGGATGACAATGTCCTACATGGCTCACGTTATTGACACAATCTATATACGTCGATCCACGGTCGTCATACAGGTATTGAAGAGCTCCTTTCACTATTTTTAAAGGAGTGCGGTAGCTTAAGCTGAGATTATAACCAATATTGGCCTTGCGTCGGATTAATAATTCTTGATGGTCAGGATATTCGGTGATGACCGAATCCATGGAACAGGCTTTACGGAAAGAGTTTGCAGCTTTGAGTGGGTTGATACGAATAAGCTGTTGTAGCAAATTCCAGGCATACTGTTCTGTGAGGAAATGATGTTCGTTGACACTGTTGTTGTGGGACTGCTCAGCAGACTGTGTTACACTTATACATAGGCGCCCGGCAATCAAGTAATATAATACATCCATTTCTTGAGGAAGGAGGGGATAGGCTTGGTGATATCCTTTGACTATTATTGTTGCAACTTCCAATGGATTATCGGTATGCAGCATGGCATACGTACAGGCGATGGCGAGATTATTGATGAGTGCAGACCATATAAGGTCACCAAAGTCAATGAATCCGGCTACCCTTCCATTTCTCACCAATACATTGTAATCATTGGCATCGCCGTGAATGCTGGCAAATCGAAGTTCCGGCAAGATGGGTTCTACAACCGTCTTAAATTGCAGGATGAAATAGCCGACCAACCTCTTTTTTTCCGGTTCAGTGATAAAGTGAAGTTTTCGTTCGGCATCGGATACGCGATTATTGTCCCACACGTATTTGCGATCCAGGGCATCATGATACAACCCTTTCATGTAGTAGTCCATTCTACCAAGTAATTCACCAAAGCTTTGATATAATTCAGGCGTTTTATTGGTTTCGTCCACCCAAAAGTGCCCTTCTAAATACCTCAATATCCGGACATAAAATGCCTGATTGCCTATTCTGACATGTGTAATAGCATTGCCATCTTTGTTGTCAATACAAGATGGTACAGCTCTATTGATCGATGACGTGGAAAGATGATTGATAACAGCAGTCTGGGCTTGTAAGAGTGAAAGATTAAAGTCTTGAGACGCTACTTTTAGAATATATTTTTCTCCTGAAATAGTGGTTAAAAGAAAATTTTGTTCTTCATAACCATTTAAAGGCTTAACAGAAGCGTCGATACCATAATATAGTTCGGCTATCTGTATGGCATCATCTGGAGTAATTGTTGTCATGCTTTTTTTAACTTAGCAAATAAATGATAAAAGTATTACGTTTTTTCAATAAACACCATAATTATAGATGTTTAACCCGCATTCAGTAGTAAAGGTTTAGAAAAACCGTTAAGTGCTGATTAAAAGGGTAATCCCGATGTACGAATCGTTTCAATGGTTTTTGTAAACCATTGATTACGAGTCGTAAATCGATTCCGCATTAGTCGAATGCGGAATTTGGGTTTAAGATAAGTAAAAGGAAATAAAGTTCAGGAATCAACGAATGTCTAAACATATCAACCTTTGTGAATGTTCTAATCAAAAATATTTTTTATGTTATATGATGTACTCTTCTCAATGATGATGCTGTCGTTCCCATTGATTGCCGGAGCGCAGCTCGTGCCGATTCATTATTCGGATGAGAATCAGGCATTGGTAAGCCTTTTTGGAAAGCCGGATGATGCGAATAATCAATCCAAAGGAATATTAATATTGCCGGCATGGATGGGTATATCGCAACATGAAAAGGATGTTGCCGTACAATTGAATCAATTGGGCTATCTGACCATGGTTGCGGACATTTATGGGTCGGGCAAATACCCTGCCAATAAGCGTGAAGCCGGCGAAATAGCTACTTATTATAAGGCACATACTTCGCAGTATCGACATAGGATAAATCTTGCTCTTCAGGAATTTATTAAAGCAGGAGCCAATCCGGATCACATCATTATAATCGGGTATTGCTTTGGAGGAACGGGAGCGCTGGAAGCAGCCAGGTCCAATATGCCTGTTGAAGGGGTTGTCTCATTTCATGGTGGATTGCGCAGAGATGACATTTATGAGGTACAGGCAATCAAACCCAAGGTATTGGTGTTACACGGTGCTGATGATGTATATGTCACCCAGCAGGACATTCTCTCTTTTCAGGAAGAAATGAGGAATTCAAATGCTGATTGGCAAATGAATTACTATTCCGGAGCAGTGCATGCTTTTACGGATCCTGCCGTCGGCACAGATAAGTCAACCGGCGCAGCATATAGCCAAGAGGCAGACCAAAAGTCCTGGAATGACTTTTTGACCTTTTTGAAATGGGTATGGCAGAGGTAAGGCTGTCCTGATATCTGTATTAAATGGTTATTCAACCCATATTCTTCTTAAAGACAATATTTTGCCTTTAAGAGGAATATGAGTTGAAGGAAGCAGTTTTTATTTCCCTGAAACAATCATTACTTCCGCTGAAAATACCTTATCGTCGTTGGTTACCTGTACATAATATGGCCCTTGACGATAATTATGCGTCTGAAAACGATGTTTCTGAAGTAGGGACGCATCCATTATGTTTTGATATACCAGGTTTCCGGCAGCATCAAATATTCTCACTTCCGACACGCCTTTCATTTCGAGTGGTAGTTTGATTTGGAATTCGGATGAGGCAGGATTGGGGAAAGCTTCGATACGTATAGTATTACCCACAATCTTCTTAGTACCTGATGTAGGATTATATGCCTTTGTTCCGTCTAATACAAAAAGACCATTGGTCATGTCCACAACGATGATATTTTTGCTTGGTAACATGGCATAAGCACTCCATGCGCCATTATAATCGCCTGTTGTATTGCTCGGTTTGGTCTGAAAGTGCGTGTCAAAGTATCCACGCAATTTGATATCGGAAGGATCGCTATAATCAAATATCTGAATACCGTCTAAATAGCTCGACATTAAAAAGGTATTGTTAGGCGCTTCAAAAGGATTGTGTAAGGTTGCCTTACCGGTCTGGCTATAAAACGTATCTAACAATATCGGGTTGGATGGGTCGGAAACATCGAGTGACTTGGCAGGAAGATTTTCTGGCACCTCATCGGTAAAAATAAGGGTTTTTCCATCGGGTGTTAGCCACGAGCTGTGATTATAACCCACAAATGGATAATTGTTGAAATTCCCTATTTCAGTAAATTTATTATCTTTAAAAGTCAATATCTGTAGGGCTCCATCGTATCCTTTTGAGGCATAAAC
>CAKUWM010000162.1 GCA_934699305.1 uncultured Saprospiraceae bacterium
ACATAGCCTTTAAAGCCTGTTTCATGTATCGCTTTCATAATAGCAGGATAATACAATTCCTGGTTATCATCCAAATCCTGCCTACCCGGTACTCCAGCTGTATGATAATGTCCAAAATACGCATGATAATCCCGGATAGTGCGTATTACATCACCTTCATCAATCTGCATGTGGTAGATGTCATACAACAATTTAAAGTTAGGTGAACCGATCCGTTTACACAATTCTACGCCCCATGCCGACTTATCAGCCATATAATCTCTGTGATCCACCTTGCTATTGAGTAATTCCATCTGAATAACAACCCCATTCCTTTCTGCAAGAGATACTATTTTTTTCAAACCCTCAACACAATTGTTCAAGCCGGTCTCATCGTCCATACCTTTACGGTTGCCGCTAAAACAAATAAGATTGGTAAAGCCTGCTTCCTTGACCATAGGGATGGCTTTGGTATAATCCTCAATCAACCATGAATGATTCTCTTTTCGATTCCAACCTTCGGTCAAACTAATTTTTCCATCAGTATAACACATCGAACAATGGAGATTGTACTTTTTTAAAACATTCCATTCTTTAGGACTAAGCAAATCTATCGCTCCCACACCTATTGACCGAATCCAGGCTGCCATTTCTTCCAAAGGAATAAAACTTACACACCATTGACATACGCTGTGGTTGATATTTCCACGCCATGCGGCATTTTCAGGGGTCGCTTCAATATCCATCCAAGCACTACCTGTAGCCAAGGCGAGCCCTGTCAGAGACATTTTTTTTATCGCATTCCGGCGACTATTTTTATAGATCATCAACTGCTTGTTTTTTTGTTGAGTTATTAAAAAATATCAAAAATAAAACCGTCACAACAGCAGCAAAAATGGCCGGAAACATCCAGATTTGATTCCAATTGTGATTGACGATAGCTCCACTTACATCCTTGATAACATGCGAATTGGCTATCATTCCCGCCGCCCAGAAGCCTATGTACATACCTAATCCATACGTTGCCAATGTAATCAAACCCTGTGCTGAAGACCGAATCCGTGATCCCGCAGCCTGATCCGTGTATATATTGCCGGTAACAAAAAAAAAGTCATAACATACTCCATGCAATATGATACCCAGATATAACATCCATATATTACTACCTACATCGCCATAAGCAAAGGCAAGATATCTCACAACCCATGCTAACATGCCTATCAATAACATATATTTTACGCCTAATCTCCTAAAAAACAATGGCATCAAAAATAGAAATATTGCTTCACTGGCTTGTCCTAAGCTCATCTTTTGGGCCGCCCCTTCCATACCGGATTCATTCAAAAAAATATTAGCCTGACCATAATAAAATGCCAAAGGAATGCATATTAAAATTGATGCTACAAAAAATATCGCATAATTCTTGTCTTTGAGAATTTTCAAAGCATCCAACCCTAAGACTTCACTCACTGACACATCTTTTCCAGCCTTAGAAGGCGGTGTATTGGGTAAGAAAAAACTGAAGATACCCATCAATAAAGAGGTGGCAGCCGCAATTTTGAAGGTGATATCCAACTGAGATGGATTTGCCTCCAATGCCATATAACCAATCACCTGACCTGCAACAATCCAACCGATAGTCCCCCAAAGCCGAAGCCCCGAAAATTCCTTCTCTGCATCACTGGTCTGGTTGAGCGCTATCGAATTACACAGCGCCAATGTCGGCATATAGACTACCATATAAATAATGAGGAGTGTATAGAACTGAGAGAAATTGTCCATCCCTGCAAGTAAAAATAGAAGTCCTGCACCGATCAAATGCAATATACCCAATATCTTTTGAGCCGCAAAATATTTATCCGCTATCAACCCAATGATAAAAGGCGCTATAATTGCGCCTAAACACTGTGTCCCGAATGCCAATCCCGTCTGCACATCATCAGCGCCTATCTTTCCTTTAATTAAATATGTACCCAAGGTGACAAACCATATTCCCCAAATAAAAAAATTGAGGAACATCATGAATGATAAATTAATCCGTATAGTTTGCTTCATTATTATTCTTGTTACAGTCGGTTTAGCTTAATTTTTAAAATAAATGTCCAAGTAAAGGTTAAAAATACTATTTAAATCCACAATTTTAATTTTCTTTATAACAAATTTTAAAAATTATAAAATCGAACATGGGCTTAAATAGAAAATTAAGATTGGCAATGATAGGCGGCGGCCGAAATGCATTTATTGGCAGCATACATAGAATAGCGATACGCATGGATGGATTGTGCGATATCGTTGCAGGAGCATTGAGTAGCAATCCGGAAAACGCCTTGCTGTCAGGACAGGACATCTTTCTTTCTCCACAAAGAATATATACGGATTATCTCGATATGATTCAGAAAGAGTCATCTCTTCCAGACACCGAAAGGCCTGACATTATAAGTATTGTCACACCCAACCACCTACACTTTCAACCAGCACTTGCCGCATTGGAGCACGGATTTCACGTGGCTATAGACAAGCCCATTACCTTTTCAACAGACGAAGTCCTTCAATTAAAGGATACGCTCAAAACCTCCGGAAAGCAACTTCTTCTGACACATACCTATACCGGCTATCCAATGGTAAAACAAGCTAAGCAAATGATAAAAGATGGCACTTTGGGTAAAATTCAAAAAATATACGTGGAATATCCACAAGGGTGGTTGAGCACCAATCTCGAAAAAGAAGACAATAAACAAGCAAGCTGGCGGACTGACCCATCAAAGAGCGGCAACGCCGGCGCTATGGGCGATATCGGTACTCATGCTTTCAACTTGGCCGAATATGTTTCCGGATTAAAAGTGATTAAAATTTGTGCCAATATTAATACGGTCGTTCCTGGCAGACGGCTGGATGATGATGGAGCCGTACTATTAGAATTTGAAAATAGTGCAACAGGCACTTTGACCGCTACTCAAGTGGCAGCAGGCGAAGAAAATAATCTAAGAATAAGAATTTACGGCGAAAAGGGTGGCATAGACTGGCAACAAGCAGACTGCAATTCACTAAAAATCCTTTGGCCTGATCGACCGGCAGAAATATACCGAACTGGTGCCGGCTACCTCAATGAAGACGTTTTACACAACACGCGAACACCCGCCGGACACCCGGAAGGCTACTTGGAAGCCTTTGCCAACTTATACCGCAATTTCTTTTTAACCATAGATGCTTTGGACAATGCGAAGGTCCCCAATACCGAATGGCTTGATTTTCCGGGCATCGAAGAAGGTATCCGCGGAATGAAATTTATTGACCTCGTGGTAAAGGCCGGTAATTCATCCGAAAAATGGCACTCATTTGACAAACACATTTAAACCAGATAGTAAAATATCAAAGACGTTGAATAATCTCTTCGTAAATCTATGAAACATTAAGAATATTTTTATTTATATACTATTAGTTAAAAGTTATTTATACATATATTTATTTATATTATTGCATTTAGCTATCTAAAAAATCATTTCGAAATACTTATTTTAACACACAAAATAAATAGGTGAAGAGGCATAAACCAATTGAAATTTGGATGATGGACAACATTTTGCCCTGAAATATTTATTATTCTCATTATGTTTTCTCAATTTTGCGGTCAATTTTAATCCGAAGATAAAATGATCAATATAACATTGCCGGACGGCACCGTAAAACAATTTCCAAAGGGAACCACTTCTATGGACGTCGCTATGTCCATCAGCATGGGACTTGCACAGAATGTCCTTTCTGCGAAAGTTAATGGCGAAGTATGGGATGCTTCAAGGCCCATCAATCAAGATGCTTCCCTTCAACTGCTCACCTGGAATGATACGGACGGAAAGTCAACTTTTTGGCATTCGTCAGCACACCTTATGGCTGAAGCACTGGAATCATTGTATCCGGATGTGAAATTCGGTATCGGTCCGGCTATTGAGACAGGATTTTACTATGACATAGACACAGGTGATAAAACCATCGGATTGGCAGACCTAGAAGCCATCGAAAAAAAGATGTCTGAACTTGCCTCGCAAAAGAATGAATACATCAGAACAGAGGTCTCTAAGGCCGATGCTTTCAAATACTTTACTGAAAAAGGAGATCAATATAAACTTGAATTAATTGAAGGTTTAGAGGACGGGCAAATCACGTTTTATTCACAAGGCGGATTTACCGACCTGTGTAGAGGACCTCACATCCCGGACACCGGCAAAATCAAGGCCATCAAGCTGACCAATGTCGCAGGAGCCTATTGGCGCGGGGATGAGAAAAGACCTATGATGACACGTATCTATGGTGTTACCTTTCCAAAGCAGAAAGAACTTCAGGAATATCTCACGATGATCGAAGAAGCCAAAAAGCGGGATCACAGAAAATTAGGTGCAGAGTTGGAATTATTTATGTTTTCCGACCTCGTAGGCGCCGGATTACCCATCTGGTTACCCAAAGGTGCCGCATTAAGAGGCAGATTAGAGGAGTTTTTGAAGTCAGAACAAATTAAGCGTGGTTATCAACAAGTTATTACTCCTCACATTGGAAAGAAAGAGTTGTACATGACATCAGGCCATTGGGCTAAATATGGAGCAGACTCATTCCAACCAATCCATACCCCAAAGGAAGATGAAGTATTTCTATTAAAACCCATGAATTGCCCGCACCATTGTGAGATATACGGGCACAAACCTCGATCTTACAAAGAGTTGCCATTGCGCTTTGCTGAATTTGGCACAGTTTATAGGTATGAGCAAAGTGGAGAGCTCCATGGCCTGACCAGAGTTCGTGGTTTCACACAGGATGACGCTCATATATTTTGTATGCCGGAACAGCTCAAAGGCGAGTTTTTAAATGTTTTAGATCTAACGATGTTCGTCATTCGAAAGTTAGGCTTTGATAGTTTTACAGCTCAGATATCTCTACGCGATCCTGAAAATAAGGAAAAATATATCGGTAGTGATGACGTATGGGAAAAAGCCGAAAGTGCTATCATTGAAGCTACACAAGAAGCAGGGCTTGAGACAGTGACCGTACTTGGTGAAGCGGCATTTTACGGCCCTAAGCTCGACTTTATGATCAAAGATGCATTAGGCAGAAGATGGCAGTTAGGGACCATTCAGGTGGACTACAACCTTCCGGAAAGATTCAACCTTGAGTATATAGGTGCTGACAATGCAACCCACCGTCCAGTAATGATTCATAGGGCACCATTTGGCTCCATGGAACGCTTTATTGGGGTATTGACAGAACATACTGCCGGAAAATTCCCGCTTTGGTTGGCGCCGGAACAATATGCAATTTTACCTATCAGTGAAAGATTTGTCGATTATTGTAAAGAGATCCAGAATACACTGGCAGCGGCTGATATCCGTGGCGTCATCGACGAAAGGAATGAAACCATTGGAAGAAAAATAAGAGACACAGAGCTCAAGAAAATACCTTATATGCTCATCGTGGGTGAAAAAGAAGCCGATGAACAAAAGGTTAGCGTTAGAAAGCAAGGAGATGGTGACCAAGGAGCCATGGCGATTGGAGACTTTATTACATATTTCAAAAAGGAAATGGATTCTTAAAGAAATTAAATTTAAACATCTCTATTGAACATAAAATATCATACAACACATAAAATATCAGTAACTTATGTGTATTGATTTAATTTTGCAACTGATGAGAAAGTATATTTTTAACACGATTATTAAAAAAATTTAAGAAATTAATAAGAAATAATTCCAACTTTTGAATTAACTTTGGAGTTATTAAGATATATGCAAAAAATATTTATCATATTATTCACATTTTTAATTTGTTGTAGTGGACTCACAGCATCTACGGATAATGGTTTTACCCAACAAAAGAAAAACAGTACAGTTTATAGTATCTTAA
The DNA here is from genome assembly GCA_934699305.1 of uncultured Saprospiraceae bacterium. Taxonomy (GTDB): domain Bacteria; phylum Bacteroidota; class Bacteroidia; order Chitinophagales; family Saprospiraceae; genus Parvibacillus. The sequence continues at coordinate 5,866 of CAKUWM010000162.1, forward strand.
TGCCACAACCCGGCGACGAAGTAGAAATAAAAGTTGCGCCCAATCCTGCAATTGATTATTTTACCGTTACTACCAATGTAAGTTACAACAAAATAATTTTATATAACCTCATAGGCAAAGCCGTTAAAACATATTATCCTGAAGTTGATAGCAATTACAATTTATCGGATTTGCCCGGTGGGATATATATTTTGAGGTTTTTAGACAATAACAATCAGGTTATAAAGACTATCAAATTATATAAAAAGAGTTAACTTTCTTCATTAATTCTCTCATTCCCAGCGTATTCACTCAAAGTCAATTGAATTATTCCTAAGATATGGTAAATATTGCGATCATAGACAACTATGACAGTTTTACTTATAATTTAGTTAGTTTAATACATTCTACAACCGGAAAGCAACCGGAAGTATTCTTAAATGATCATGTTGAGTTAGAAGAATTGGGAAGATTTGACCGACTCGTTCTTTCTCCGGGACCTGGCCTCCCCTCGGAAGCCGGATTATTACCGGATATCATACAGCATTATGCAACATCAAAACCAATATTAGGTGTATGTTTAGGGCACCAAGCCATAGGAGAGGCTTTCGGGGCAAAACTGATTAACTTACCCCAGGTATTTCACGGCGTAGTAA
>CAKUWM010000163.1 GCA_934699305.1 uncultured Saprospiraceae bacterium
GCTTTCTTCGGGTACGCGTTGGTCGAAACAACGGTTTCCGGCTTCCATATGGAAAATGGGAATATGTCGTTTTTTAGCCGCAATGGCGCAGAGGCAGGAGTTTGTATCGCCCAATACCAGAAAAGCATCAGGTTTTACTTCTTCCAGTACCGGATCAATATTGATCAATATTTGTCCGGCTGTTTCCGTGGCATTTTTACCGGCGGCATTCAGAAAATAGTCCGGTTTACGAAGCCCAAGGTCTTCAAAAAAAACCTCGTTGAGTTCATAATCGTAATTTTGTCCGGTGTGAACAAGCGTATGTTCTATGGCTTCGCTTTTATCTAATTTTTGCAATACACACGCCAAACGAATAATCTCGGGTCGTGTGCCTACTACAGTAAGGACTTTTAATTTTTTCATCTTTTAATTTCATTAAAATAAGAGACAAGTAAAAAGATACAAGATAAAATGCAAAGATACAGCATTATTATTCCTACTTGGTTCTTTTTTACTTCTTCTTGCCTCTTGACCTTATTCTTTCGTATTATTTACAATACTCCCTAATATCTTTTTAAGTTCTTCGCTTTCGTTTAATAATCTATCCAATTCTTCAGAGCGAATATCTTCCAAAGCCTTGATAATTCGCAACCAATAATTTGACTCACGTGCTTCGCGAAGTGCAATTCTAACCTTGTTTTTGAAGTCTGCTTTTGACGAACCGGCTTGTGACTCCTCGTAATTAGCTCCGGTAGAGGTGCAACTTTTTATCAGTTGGTTTTTTAAAACGTAGTACTCTTGGTTATTGGGTAGTTTTCTCAGAAACTTTATACAATCAACTCCAAAAGTAAAAGTACGTTTCAATAAATCATTCTCCCTCATACTTGTATCTTTTTCCTTGTATCTTGTTTCTTGTTTCTTGTTTCTTGTTTCTTGTTTCTTGTTTCTTGTATCTTTTTCCTTGTATCTTGTTTCTTGTTTAGACTTCCTCAAAATACGTATCCGGTCTGTTTGGGTCAAACGCTTCATTTGCCCACATAACCGTAACCAAATCTTGTGTATCGCTGAGGTTAATGATATTGTGCGTGTAGCCCGGCAGCATGTGTATGGCCTGGATATTTTCTCCCGAAACCTCAAACTCAATAACTTCATCGGTATCCACTTTTCGTTCCTGAATCAAGCCTTTGCCGGAAACAACCATAAAAAACTCCCACTTGCTGTTGTGCCAATGCTGCCCTTTTGTAATCCCCGGTTTGGAGATGTTGATGCTCACCTGGCCGCATTTTTCCGTTTTTAGCAACTCGGTAAAACTACCACGCTGGTCGATATTCATTTTTAGAGGGAAAGCTACTTTTTCTTTAGGCAGATAACTCAAATAAGTGGAATACAGTTTCTTCGCAAAAGAGTTGTGTGGAATTTCCGGAATTATTAATGTTTTTGGTTGTTCATTAAATTCATTCAACAAATCCACTATTTCCCCTAAAGTAGCTTTGTGTGTTATTGGCACACAGCAAAAACGTCCTTCCGGATTAAGAACCGTATTTACGCCTGCAAATTCACACCGATGCTCTTTGCCGGACAATGCCCCAATCATTTCATCCACCAAATCATCAATATAAAGCAACTCCAACTCCACAGACCTATCATTTACCTGAATGGGCAAATCGTTGGCAATGTTATTACAGAAAGTTGCCACGGCACTGTTGTAATTAGGCCTGCACCATTTTCCAAAAAGATTCGGAAAACGATATACCAAAACTTTAGCACCCGTTTCTTTGGAATAATCAAAGAATAAATCTTCTCCCGCTTTTTTGCTTTTGCCGTATTCGCTTTCGCCAAAACGCCCCTCCAAAGTGGCTTGTATGGAACTGGAAAGCATAATGGGACAAGTGTTGTTATATTTTTTAAGTGTATCGAGCAGCGTAGATGCAAAACCAAAGTTGCCTTGCATAAATTCCGTCTGATCTTTCGGGCGATTTACACCGGCTAAATTGAACACAAAACCGGCATCCTTACAAAAAGTATCTAACTCTTCCTGCGTACTGTTTATATCGTACTCATAAATTTCCTCAATAGGGATTTCGCCGTAAAATTTAGCTTTCCCGGTTTTTATATTATGGAGCTGGGCCACTAAGTTTTTACCTACAAAACCTTTTGCACCCGTTACTAATATCTTCATTTTTTCTTGGTGTTAGTGAATGGTGATTAGTGATTAGTCAAACTTGTAATACCAGTTACCTATCACTATTTACCAATTTCTATTGTACGTCCTCTTTTATCATATCCAACTTCAACAGCAACTCCTTCATCCCCTCCACATCCAACTGCTTTGTATTATGCGAATGATAATCCTCCACTTTCGATATATCTTCCTCGCCTTCAATAAAATACTTATCATAATTCAAATCACGACTATCAGCCGGAATACGGAAATAATTGCCCATGTCTTCCGATTTAAACATTTCTTCACGGGTAACTAATGTTTCATATAATTTCTCACCGTGACGTGTACCTATAATTTTCACTTCATTATCGGCATGATATAATTCTTTCAACGCATCTGCTAACACAGTGAGGGTGGCAGCGGGCGCTTTCTGAACAAACAAATCGCCATTATGACCATGTTCAAAAGCGTATAACACTAAATCTACCGCGTCATCCAATGTCATCATATAACGAGTCATTTTAGGATCTGTGATAGTGATAGGATTACCCGCTTTTATTTGTTCTACCCATAAAGGAATAACAGATCCACGACTTGCCATTACATTCCCATAACGCGTGCAACAGATTGTAGTTTTACCTTCAACTCCTAATTGACGACCTTTGGCAATAGCCACTTTTTCCATCATGGCCTTGCTGATTCCCATCGCGTTAATTGGGTAGGCCGCTTTATCCGTACTCAATACCACCACATTTTTCACACCACGTTCAATAGCCGAATCCAACACATTTTCCGTACCCAATACATTGGTACGAACAGCCTGTATGGGGAAAAACTCACACGAAGGAACTTGTTTCAATGCTGCTGCATGAAATACATAATCAACACCAGTCATAGCGCCGTCCACGCTTCGTTTATCTCGTACGTCGCCTATGTAAAATTTCACTTTCGGGTTTTGTATCTGGTGACGCATATCGTCCTGTTTCTTTTCATCGCGGCTGAAAATTCGGATTTCTCTGATGTCCGAATTTAAAAAGCGTTTCAATACGGCGTTACCGAATGAGCCGGTACCACCGGTGATGAGCAGGGTTTTGTTGGTAAAGAGAGACATAATATTATTTTCTTATCAATTTGTCTAATTTAATCCAATACATAATACGGGCTCCTAAATCAAATAGGTAATCCTGATGTTTATAATCTCTATATGTTTTAAGTGGCATATCAAGATATGACTTTAATTCATTGGTGGATATTTCCAACATAGAAGCTATTCTTCCAAAAAGTTCTTCCGCCTCTTCCTCGGGTATCGGTTTGTTTTCCAATCTTTTTAACGCCTCTTCCCTTGTCATCTGACTGGTTAAGATTAGGCTTGAAAACTGCGGACGACGTACATCATATCCAAAGCGTTCGGGTAGCCAATATCCTTCAATGAATTTGGTCATGTACGATTCGAAATGTTTTTGAGGATAGGGCGTCCAATCGTATTCTTCTTGCAGTAGTTTTTCGGCATCTTTCTTTATGTAAGGGATGTAATTCAACAATTTTACTACTCTCACTCCATGTATGTATGGCATAACCACTTTTCGTTTGAAAATGTTGGTAAACGGATACGTTTTCATGGACACAGTGCCGAATCGACGGATAATATCGCGATTGTGTTTCATATCCGTACCCCAATATCCCCACGATTGTGGATTTACGATTACTTCCGTGGAAATATTGCCGCCGTTAAGAATGTATTTTATTCCATTCTTTTTCGCGTAATTGTCCAGCACGGAAACAAACGCCAAATCTTGGGGAATATCCAAATGAGGGACCCCTGATTTAAAATAAGCCAATTGAAAATCTCGCTCTTCTTCCCAGTTTATTTTTTCTATGTGCAGTTTTACACCAAGTTTCCGCACCATTTTGGAGATGTTTTCTTCCGCGAAGGGGGTATTCCAACCCGCATCCACATGAAACACCAGAGGGCGCAATCCCAATTCCCTGATTGCAAAATGGAGCATATAGGAACTGTCGAATCCGCCACTCATACCCAATAAGCAGTCGAAAGGTTTGCCTCGACCGGATTTTTTTATTTTTTCTACTATGGCGTTTAATTCTTTTGTCTTATTTTCTCCTTTATTCCAGATAGGCAGAATTTGGGTGTAATATTGATTGCAACGTTCGCAAACCCCTTTTTCATCAAATTTGATATTGGGGTCGGAGGTGTCCATGACACAGGAGGTACATATTTCATTGGATTTCATTGTTGTCCGATATTAAAGTTTTATAACGATTTAATAAACAGTTTAATACGGCCTAATTTTAAAACAGGGGCTTGGTATTTGTAATTTTTGGTGTTCAGCTGTTTACGTGCATTTATCGGACAATAGTGATTGGATTTATTTGTTATCATTCTTCCAGTTTATTATTATATTGCTTATTACATTGTAATCTAGATTCTTTTTTGCAAAATTAAAACATTTTTCCCGTTTTTCTTTAAAACGATTAAGATCTTTAGCAATGTCTTTTAATAAATTTGATATATCATCAGATGATTGAATGTAATATGCATTTTCTTTTAATAAAAAAGTATGACTCTCGTATGGAAAAAGTGCGACAGCACAACCATTACATAGGGATTGTTGCATACTCACAGATTGTCCTCCAAGTTGGATATATAAATCACCTGCCATCAAGTAATGTTGGAGGATATTAGATGCTTTCCAACCCAAAAATTGTATTCTGCTGTCTTTTGCAATGTCAGTATCCATTTTTTCTCTAATCTCATCTTCTACATTACCTATAATAATTAATTTGAATTTATCATTTTTATAGTTTGAGAAACCTTGAATAATCTCAAGAGAACGTTTATTCTTATCCATTTTTCCTGTATGAATGCATAATATGTCATCCTCTTTCAAACCAAGTTCTTTTCTTAATTTAACTCTTTGTGTAATTCTATCGGAATCTTTCGGTACTATACCACCCAATGGGAAAAAAAACAGTTTCTCATCATCTATTTTATAAACTTTTCTACAAAAATTATATGTCTCTTTGGTAATATAGAGTAACTTATCCACATATTCGATATTTTTCCTTAATATAGGGCTGTAAAAACAATCATATAATAAAAAACGAGAAAGAAAGTTTCTAGCTGAATTATTGCTATCTTCATGAGAATCAATAAAAAAACTTACTTGAGGATTATCTTTCTTGTATTTCGAAACAACATTGATAGCCAAAGCAGCTGCTCCGTGAAACAAGATGATATCAGGATTAAACTCTTTAATCTTGTCGTAAAGACCTGGATAATCACGTGTTTTTCGGGCTATGAATTTATTTATATTTTTCTTGTAAGGCAAACGGGTAACTTTTATACCATCTTCATTAATATATGTTGATGGTTTTATTAATCCCATTTGATTTTTTTCCATAAAAACTTCGGTCGAGGCAATTATCTCCACTTCGTGTCCATCCCGCTTATTTATCCGAGGAACTATATTTTCTTGATATCCGGCATTATCGATATAAAAATTCGATAACATTAGATGTAGTATTTTCATTCGTTGTTTTTTATCTTGTTAATTACAAAACTAATAAAGTTTTTAGACTATGTTCTTTTTTTACCTAATCAGACACACTTTTTGGAACAGTATTCTGAGTATCTTTAGCGATCGGAACTCAACACAATATCTAGTTCTATGTTTGCAGAAGCGAATTAGAAGAATTGGTATATAATGTTGGGGCCAAGTCTTCATACAGTTTCTCAAACTCTATCGGGTATACCCCTATTCAAAAGAGGAGGTGTCTGTGATATATTTAATCAGTCTTCGTTCTCTATTGGTGCTCCGGAAGCAGGGGCTTGGAGGATACTAACTATCATTGTGGTAATATTTCTCCGGACAGCTATCATTGTACATAAAACATTTTGAAAATGATTGTTTAACAAGATATGCTCCGCAGCTAAAAATAATTATTTGCCAAGCCGTAAAAATAAATGAACGTTGAAGAAATGATAATATAAATAATACCAACAAGACGAATATTGAGGAGTCCATTTTCTTTATAAGTGATAAGTAAATTAGTAAAATGAGAAGTATCCCTATGAGCCCGTATTCAATAAGAAAGAACTTATATGAATTTCCGGTGAAAGCACTTTGTTTAAGAAAAAGGGCTCCCTTCCCTAATAAGAAGTCTATTGAGCCAATGTATTCTTGAAAGAATGAATCCAAAACATCATCATTCCTTTCTTTTAAAGCATCAAAGACTCCAGAACTGAAGCGGGACATAACTGAATATTGAAAAGCTACTTGATCTTTAAC
>CAKUWM010000164.1 GCA_934699305.1 uncultured Saprospiraceae bacterium
ACACAAGCTCTGGATGAATATCTAATTGGGGAATAACCTGCTTTGCATCCCCAAAATAAGTTTTAATAGATTCCGACCATGGACTCTTCCTAATGAACATATCGTGCGTAGGCTTCAATCGTTCATCCACATCTATGGTATGAACCATTCCTCCCGCACTTAAACCTTCTGCAAGGCAAAGTGCTGAATATCCGGTATAAGTACCTATTTCTACGATATTTTTAGGTCTAACCATCTTGCTTATCATTGACAATAAGCGTCCTTGATACGCTCCGGACAACATATTAGGGCTATGATGATGTTGATGCGTATATGTATCCAGTTCTTGAAGATAAATAGGCACATCACTCCCTACACCAAGGCAATACTGTTCCACTCTATCAGAAAATAAATCCATCCCGATTACTTCTTAAAATATCTTCATTAAAATTACACACCTTATCATAGTTTGGCAACAGTTTCAATTAAACCCGCATTTGATTTTAAATAACACAACAACAACTTACAACTTGACTATTTTTTCAACGAATTGCCTACCATTATACTGAATGATAATGGGATAAACTCCAGCCGGAAGATGCTCTAATGACAAGACAATCGTTTTAAATTCGCCTTCTTCTTGAACTAAATATTGAATTCTTTCTGCTTTGCCAAAGCTGTTCAAAAGTGAAATATCCAGTGGCTCATTAAACTTAAAGTTGGTTCTAATGCTGATTATGTCATTTGCCGGGTTCGGGTAGATCTTCACCGGTATTTGTTCATTTTCAAATACGGCAGAATTACAATCAATCACTTTAATAAAAATACTATCATACCCATAGCATCCAGGCCATGGATTAAATGTATATTTCATCTTGTGAACACCCACTCCGGCAACTACCGGATAAAATGTATTTCCCGAAATCCCGTCACCTGTCCAATATCCTTCCTCCGGAATAGCTTCCAAAGGGTATGGCGGACCTTGAAGGCAAAGTGTTGGAGGTGCTGATAATATCACTGCTCCGGGTGGATTATTAACACGAATTGTACCTACATCGAAACCATTGCATCCCTCTGCATCTTCATAGGAATATGTTATAAAAAAAGTACCTATGTTACTTATTGATGGATAAAAGACGGAATCAACCATTCCTGTACCAAAAAACGAGCCTCCTTCTGGATTACCATGAAATACCAATGGCGCTCCATTTAGACAATACTCTTCCGGAATATCCAGGATATTTACATCGATGACAGTGCTTTTTCTAACCTTAAATGCAGTATCCGTAACAGCACTGCATGTCTCTGAAACAAACCGGACTGTATAATTTCCGGGCTCCGTAGCATGAAGAGTATCACTTGTTATCCCATCTATCGGATCACCATCTTTATACCATGTATAGGTACCATTTGGAAAATATTGTGTAGAAAGGACGACCTCATCTATCATACAGCCCACTTCTGTTCCACTACAAGCAATGTTCAAGGCCGGTGCACACAATACAAATGTGTCAAGGCGATATATTCTACCATTATCCCTGGCTACATATATATTTTTCTCTTGGTCATAACCAAACGCCACAAACTTTCCAAAGCCCGGATTGGCAAGCTCTATGGTCGAAAAAGACAAATCAGGATTCCTTTTGGTCCCCCAAAATTGACCTGTACAATAATCTGCTGAATAATAATACCCATATAATGAGCTGTTGGGATCTTTAATATCTATCACGCCTCCTGTGATACTACAGTGACCGGCATCATGATCAAAGACGACGACAGGGAACTCATAGTTGAGGGCATCTTCACAACCTGCTAAATTATAAGACTCAAATCCCTCATAACAACGCCATCCATAGTTTTTACCTCCACTTCCGGCAGCTTCAAAATCTATTTCCTCCCATTTATTCTGCCCTACATCAGCTATCCACATATTCCCATTGCGCTCATCAAACTTAAATCTCCATGGATTGCGTAATCCCAAAGACCAAATCTCCGGGCTATAATCCGGATTCCCTACAAATGGATTGTCAGATGGGATCTTATATCCCGGATTCTGGCTGACGTCTAAGCGCAACATCTTCCCCAATAAGCTCTTTTTATTCTGGCTATTATTTTGAGGATCTCCGCCACTGCCGCCATCGCCCATACCAATATACAGGTAGCCATCAGGCCCGAATTCAATATTGCCCCCGTTGTGATTGGCATACGGTTGCTTTATTGTTAATATTTTCTCCTCAGTCGCTTCAATAGCTTGATTTGAATCCTGAGAAATACGGAATCTTGAAATGATTGTCCTTGCATCTGAATCACCTGTATAGTTTACGTAAAACACACCACTATGCTTATAGTCCGGTGGAAAGGCCAACCCGAGCAACCCCCTTTCACCACCGCTCGTTACCCGATCTGAAATATCCAAAAACACTGAATCCCTGATTGTACCATCCGGATATCCTATTTTTATGACGCCTTCTTTTTCAACAATAAAAATCCGATTATCGTTACAACTTTGCAATGAAACAGGTGCGGATAGTCCTGAAAACACTTGTTCTAAAACAATTCGTGGAAATGGTTCTTGAGCATTGACTACTTGGACAGAAATAATGCATATTAATATCCAAAGTATTTTAGAATTAAATACCATGTTTTGAGAATTTTGCGAATAAAATTAATGAAATTCTCAAAAACCAAGTAAATAAATGTAACTATTGCCCAAATTTCTTGTTTATTTGACGCTAACTAACACTTCATCCTTAATTAATAAAGTACAAATGCATAATCAGGAAGATATCTCACACCAACTTTCAATAAAGCTGAATTCCAAAAGGCCCTTCATCATTGCAGGGCCATGTAGTGCGGAAACAGAAGAACAATGTGTGAATACCGCTTTGCAGTTGAATCAATTGGGCAAAATCGATGTCTTACGTGCCGGCATCTGGAAGCCAAGGACAAGGCCCGGTTCTTTTGAAGGGGTGGGCTCAATAGGGCTCTCTTGGTTAAAAAAAGCTAAATCATTGACAGGCCTGCCCATCGCCATCGAAGTAGCCAATAAAAATCAAGTTCAAGAAGCACTTAATCACGATGTAGATATTATTTGGATCGGAGCTCGCAGTACAACAAATCCATTTAGTGTCCAGGAAATAGCCGATGAAATAAAAGGTGTAGATATCCCGGTTTTTATTAAAAATCCTATCAACGCCGACCTCGAACTGTGGATCGGCGCTGTTGAACGAATCCAAAAAGCTGGTATAAAAACCATAGGGCTCATCCACCGTGGATTTTCTACCTATGGTAATAGTGAATATCGCAATGCCCCTCTTTGGCATCTTGCTATAGAAATGAAAGGCCACTACCCTGACCTGCTTTTTCTCAATGACCCTTCCCATATATGCGGCAAAAAAGGGCTTTTACAAGATGTCGCTCAGACAGCAATCAACTTAGCCTATGACGGCATCATGATAGAAAGCCACATTGACCCTGATCATGCGTGGAGCGATGCTGCTCAACAGATTACGCCCAATGACTTGAATACTCTGCTTGATTCTATCCAATGGTCATCAACCAACGCCAATTCCAGTGAAGACCCTTCCCTTATTCAATTGAGACATAGGATTGACCAAATGGATGATGAACTCATCCAACTTTTGAGCAAAAGAATGGAAATTTCAGATGAAATAGGAACTTATAAAAAAGAGCATCACCTCACTATCCTCCAGATGAAAAGGTGGAATGATATCATGAATAGATTAAGTCAACATGGAACCAAACTTAATCTAAGCCCTGAGTTCATCGAGCGCTACTTCAACGCCATACACATGGAAAGTATTAGAAGGCAAAATGACGTTATTCGCAAAAAATAGAAAAATCACACACTATTAAATAGTACAATTATTCTGTTGAACTATCTTTAATTCTACTTGCATTCCTTTTATTTTAAAAAAAAATTTATTTCTACTTGACATTTTAAAATCAGATTCTTATCTTTGATTATTAATTTAATACAAATGTCATATAATTTTAATAAGTTACTTCTTTCATTCCTTTTTTGTACATTGACATCTTTATTATTCGGACAGTCTGCTAATAGCAACTATAAACTTACCCGTGTTGACTTGAAAAACACTTCAATTGAAGCTATTGCACGCATAGGGCTTGAGGCTGACCATGGGTTTTATGCTCCGGGAAGATTTTGGATGAATTACCTCAATGAAGAAGAAACAAAATTGTTAAAAGAGTATGATATTGATTTCACTTATGTAGAAACAGACTTTTTTAAATCATTAGAAAGAAACAATTACAGTTGTGAAAAGACTGTTGACCAAATTACAGACCCGAAGCGCTTCCGCCTTGGAACCATGGCAGGTTACTTTACCTATGATGACATGAACTCCATTCTCGATTCGATGCGCATGTTATATCCTCATTTGATAAGTCAAAAATTCGATATTGACACTTTCAAAACTTACGAAGGCCGCCCTATACAATGGCTTAGAGTCTCAAATAATCCGGATCAGACCCAGACAAAGCCACGTGTACTCTATACAGCGCTACACCACGCACGTGAACCGATGAGCTTATCCCAGCTAATCTATTATATCTGGTATTTACTGGAGCATTATGACAACGACGCTGAAATAAAAAATCTCATTGACAACACAGAACTATACTTTATTCCTTGTATCAATCCCGATGGTTATGTTTACAATGCCACCAATAAGCCCGAAGGTGGAGGGATGTGGCGAAAAAATAGAAATCTTGATCCGTCAGGCTTTTATGGGGTTGACCTCAATAGAAACTATGGATGGAAATGGGGATTGGACGACACCGGGTCAAGTCCGGACCCATTAAGTCAAGTCTATCGGGGCAGAGCACCTTTCTCTGAGCCGGAAACACAGGCTGTCGCCTCATTAACAAATCAATTCAAGTTTAGTCTTGCACTCAACAACCATACATTTGGCAACTATGTCATTTATCCCTGGAATTACACAACAGAACCTTGCCCGGATGATGCAGTATTCAAAAGTATAGCGAGCACCTATGCAGGTCAAAACAGCTTTGCTATTGGCAATACAATCCAAACGGTAGGTTATCAGACGAATGGAGGTTCCGACGACTGGATATATGCCCATGACCCGGAGCACAAAACATTTTCACTTACCCCGGAAATAGGACTCACTTCAGAAGGGTTTTGGCCGACATCTACCAATATCAGGCATCTATGTAAAACAACACTGAAGGGCAACATCGTCTTTGCCGAAATGGCACACCGTTATTTCGAAGTGAAATTTCTCGACCCACTGTATATACTGAAGGGCAAATCTAATCCATTCCAAATTTCAGTCAATAGAATCGGTGTAGAACAAGGTCCGGTGACAGTCAAATTTAAGATAGTTAGTGACAATGCAATACTTGATCATTCCTCATTTGACCTAAATCTAAACAGTCCTGAGGCTACCTTAAAAATATTGACTATTACACCCAATATTTTGACTGCCAATAACGATCTGGTTTTACTGGAGATTACGAAAATTATGGGTAATTTGACTTTGGTTGATACCGTTCAATTCACTATTAAGTCAGATGTCAAGCTCACTTCCAATACTTGTGACAACCTATCCGACTTTATCATGGATGGCACCGATTGGGGAATTGATTTTACGGAATATCACAGTGAACCAAGCTCTATGGGTGACTCTCCCGGTCAAAAATACCATGAAAACCAAAATTCCGGAATTGTACTTGAAGAACCCTTTCATATCCCTAATGATGAAAAAACCTTATTGACATACTGGTTGAAATGGGATATTGAAGGCAACTTCGATTATGCTCAGGTGTATGCTATCACGGACGATGGCGAATTCCCCTTATGCGGCAAATTTACACGCCCAGGCACCGTTTTTCAGAAAGAAGGTCAACCGATTTATGACGGCAACAGCATTGTATGGCTAAAGGAAGAAGTGGATATGACGCAATTTGCCGGGCAGGAAATATTCCTTGGTGTCAGATTGGTTTCAGATGACTTGGAAAACAGAAACGGAATCAATATAGATGATATTGAGCTCATTACATATCAGGATCACAACAATTCAAATATAAAGATTTCCCCACAATTTGTCCATATCTATCCCAACCCTACTGAAGGCGAGCTTCATATCGTCATAGGTGATGAAAAAACAAAAGTAGGAGATTTGATAATTAAAGATTGTCTGGGTAGAAATGTCAAAATATTGAAAAGATGCAACCTTTCAAATCTTAGATTGGACGTTGGTTCTTACCATTCGGGCATATACTTTATTGAAATTACACTGCCCAATCAATCGAAAATAGTTAGAAAGTGGATTAAATTATAAATAGAATCTAAACCTTTGACTTCTAATTGATCTTTTCCTGACTTTGACACAAAAAAGCACTTCGTGTTTCTAACTATATGAATTTCAATAAATTGAAGAGTTTTGTTT
>CAKUWM010000165.1 GCA_934699305.1 uncultured Saprospiraceae bacterium
ATTTCCCGGATTCCTTTACCGTTCAATCAAGGATTTTAAATGGTAGAGTTCTAAAAGATACGTCCCAACAATTCGGTACATATAGGACATTCAATGCCAGTATAGGCATTAATACTCAACTTTTTGGTCTATTGCAGTTTAAAAAAGGATTTATTCGTGGCATCAGACATCAAGTCAGGCCAAACCTTTCTCTTGCTTTCGCACCGGATTATACGCATTATTATGATTCCATACAGACGAGCAATGTTTTGCCAATCAACAAATCCATCTACAGTAAGTATCAGGAATTTTTGTTTGGCGGTCCGCCATCGGAAGGGCAGCGGGCAGGTATCAGTCTTTCTATCGCCAATACATTGGAAGCTAAAGTCATGGGACGAAGAGACACTGTGGCGCGTAAAATTAAAATATTAGAAAGCTTCAGTGTGAGTACATTCTACAATTTTTTTGCGGATTCATTGAAGTTGAGTCCCTTGAATTACAGTGCTACAACACGATTTTTCAAAGGTCTGTCCACATTGAGTATGAGCGGTAGCTTCGACTTTTACGATCGCAATTCCAAAGACCAAAAAATCAACACTTATTATTGGACAACAAAGGGGCGCCCGATGCGTTTTGTCAATTTCAGCGCAACACTTAACACTTCTCTAACCGTAGAAAAAATTAGAAAATTCCTCTCCGGACAATTAACGGAGAGTGAGGCAGCATCGAGAGAAGACAACAAAAAACAATCACTTGAAGACCAGTCTTTTTGGGATCTTTTAAATAATTTCTCTATCAATCACACCGTCAATGTGAGTGCACGCGACGAGATAGGTCCAAACAAGCTAAGATTTACTACCAATTCGGTATCCTTATCCGGCAGTATTCCAATAACAGAAAAGTGGGCTGTTAATGTGGGATATTTTGGCTATGATTTTAAAAACCAAAATATCGTTTACCCGGACTTAGGTTTTTCCAGAGACTTACACTGTTGGCAAATGAGCCTCAGTTGGCAACCTGTGAGGGGAACCTATTCATTTATCATTGGAGTTAAGCCCGGATCACTTGATTTCTTAAAGATACCTAACAACAAAAACAGAGTGGATGCTTTTACGGAATTTTAGTGTGTAAAGTATAATGGAGGCTCAGGAAGCCCAAAGATTTTACCATGAAGAATTGATATTTACAACTCGTAATCAAAGGTTTAATAAAATCAATGAAACGATTTGCACATCGGAACGGCCCTCTTATTCAGCAAACTTCGAACTTGGAAAATATCGATAGATGAACTACATCCAACTAAAGCTCAAATTGTTGAATATCAATAGTATGCAATTATAGCCTTTTGACTCTATTTATAGTTAACTTCATATTTCTTAAAGACAAAATTATTGCATTTTAAAACAATTCAGGTTAAATCTTACCATTATCCCGATTTCCCCTTTTCCTCTAACAACAGATTAAACATCTTCCGGTAGCGTACGATCTCTTCCTTATCTATCTGAGCTCCATATACACCACTTTCTGTCAATGGACCTAATTGATAATTGCCATAAGGTGTAATGACTGATGAATAGCCGTTGTATCGATTATTGTTCCCATCCAACCCTACTCTATTGACACCGATAACAAAGGCTTGATTTTCAATAGCCCGGGCCCGTAACAGCGTGTCCCAGTGTAATATACGAGATTCCGGCCAATTGGCTATAAATAAGAGTATATCCGCATCTTCGTGATTATAACACCACAGTGGAAAGCGAAGATCATAGCATATCAAAGGCTTTATCTTCCATTCTTTAATTTGAAAAACAACATGCCGGTCGCCGGATTGATAAAACTTGTCTTCGTGAGCAAGGGTAAAGCAATTCCTTTTGTCATATCGTGCAATAATCTTTCCGTAAGAGGCTACATAACAACGATTGTAGAAACTACCACCCTCTTCAATAGCAACAGATGCGACAATAGTGGTTGCCATGACCGCAGAACGCTTTATTAACCATTGAACAGCAGCACCTTTCTCAGGCTGTGCAATGCGCTCGGGATTCATACTAAATCCGGTATTGAACATCTCCGGCAGGATAATCAGGTCTGAACCATGAATATCATCCATTATTCCATCAAGCTTTCTCAAATTAGCTTCACTATCCTCCCAGACAATATCAAACTGTACCAAGTTAACTTTTAAATTTTGCATAATATATCCAATGCTTTATTTAACGTTTCTTCCTTCTTAGCAAAACACAACCTCACCAACTTTGGATCATAACCATCCGAATAAAACGGACTACAAGGAATAAGGGCAACACCATGTTTATGTACCATCCATTTGGCAAATTCCAACGATGGCATATCCGAAATACCCCTGTAATCCAACAAGATAAAGTAGGTTCCATTACAAGGCATAGTTTTCCACTTGCTATCTCTCAACCTACTTATTACTAAATCTCTTTTTTCTAAAAATAATTGACATGTGGCGGCCGCATCAAAATTATTTTTGAGATAGGAAGCAATTCCTACCTGCATGGCATGATTCCCACAGAAAACAGAAAATTGGTTGATCTTACGCATGATATTGGTTACTTCAGGGGGAGCAATACAATACCCCATACGCCATCCTGTGACATGGAGAGACTTTCCAAAGCTTGAAAAAACAATGGCTCTTTCCCATAAATTTTCATACGAATGTATAGATAAATGTCCCTCTTCTGTAAAGTCAATAAATTCATATACTTCATCAGACATAATATAACAGTCTGATTCTTCAACTAATTTACTCATGGCAACAAAATCTTCATGTCGCCACGTCGAAGCCGTAGGATTATGAGGGTTATTGAAGATGATAAGTCGCGTTTTTTCAGAAAACAAGTTTTTTACTTCATCCCAATCTATACCAAAATCAGGCGGTCTGAGCCGAACAGATTTTATGACACCTCCATAAATCTCTATAGATGGTGCATAACATTCATAGGCGGGTTCAAAGATAATGACCTCGTCACCCGGATTGATGATTGCCTGGATGGCAATGTAAATAGCTGTAGAGGCACCCGGATATACTGTCAATTCCGTGTCACTATTGATTTCTCTATGATAATGCTCCCGTATGATGGTTTCAATCTCAGTGTGTAATGGAGGTGCGCCAATAGGTCGGGCATACTGATTATATCCGGCTTTCATCGCATCATTGACTGCCTCTATCAACTGTGGATCGACCGGAAAATCCGGAAATCCCTGGGCAAGATTGATGGCATTATGCTGAATAGCCATCCCTGTCATTGTGCTGAAAATAGAAGCGCCATATCCGGCTAATTTGTCAATCATACCCTTACACTTAAAATGTCCATATCAT
The DNA here is from genome assembly GCA_934699305.1 of uncultured Saprospiraceae bacterium. Lineage (GTDB taxonomy): Bacteria > Bacteroidota > Bacteroidia > Chitinophagales > Saprospiraceae > Parvibacillus. Next base: position 3,326 of record CAKUWM010000165.1, read on the forward strand.
TTTATGTAGTCATTACAATTGAGCCCCCAATTAAATAGATAAAAGTAATGAAAAATTTTGAAAACAGCACCATAACTCTATGGTGGCCTTGAACAAAAGAGCAGAAAATTTACTTATTCAAAAAGGTTATATATAACAAATAATAAAATGTAAAAAATATCGCATAAATAATCCTCAATTAGTTTGTAAACCGTCAAACTTTATGGATATTTGTCGCCCGTCCCGATATAAATCTTAATAAAGAAATACAGTAGAACTACGCCTGCAATTAAGTATTGAATGTACTCATATTGCAAATACAATGAATTATTGAACATTTGAGAATAAATGATTGCTGACCACGCAAAGATTTGGAACAACTGCTTGACTCTTATAAGAGATCATGTGTCTGAACAAGGATTTACGACTTGGTTTCAGCCTATTATTCCCATCAAATGCATCAATAAAGTTCTTACCATTCAGGTTCCTAATCAATACATCTATGAGATGTTGGAGGATCAATTTATTGGCATATTAAAAAAAGCAATAAAGTCATCACTTGGTTCGGAAGGTAAGTTGGAGTATGAAATTCCGGTTGGAAAAGCACACGATTCAACGTCGTCCATGCCCACTTCAAATACAGAAGAAATAGCCTATCACAAGATAAAAAATCCATTTATCATTCCGGGCATAAAAAAGACGGCATTTGAAAGTGAGTTGAGTTCAAGATTTACCTTTGAAAACTTGGTCGAAGGAGAATGCAATAAGATGGCTAGAACTGCCGGTTTGGCTATTTCCAAGAGACCGGGCGATACTTCTTTCAATCCATTATTTCTGTATGGCGGGACAGGATTGGGCAAAACCCACTTGGCTCATGCCATCGGAAACGAAATACAATCACTTCACCCATCAAAGCGTGTCAAGTATGTCACTTGCGAAAAACTGACCAATCAGATTGTTTATGCCTTTAAGACCGGCACCATTGCTGATTTGTCCTTATTATATAATTCATTGGACGTTCTAATAGTTGATGATATTCAATTTTTAAGCGAGAAGCCAAAGACACAGGAAGCCTTTTTCTTTATTTTCAATGAGTTACATCAAAATCAAAAACAAATAGTTATCACCTCCGATCGACCTCCAAAAGACATGGAGAAAATGGAAAAGAGATTGATTTCCCGTTTTAAATGGGGACTTACTGCCGAAATGGAAATGCCCGACTTTGAAACCCGCATAGCCATAGCAGAATCCAAGATTGAATCGGAAGGGTTCAACGTGCCGGAAGATGTCCTCGAATTTATATGCTACAACATTCAATCTAATATTCGTGAACTTGAAGGGATGTTGATATCACTTGCATTTGCATCCAATCTCAACAACAGAGATGTCGATATCAACCTTGCAAAAGAAATCATCAACAAATTTGTCGATCAACTTAATAAAGAAGTTACCGTAGAAAATATCCAGTCCCTCGTAGCTGATCATTTCCACGTAACCGCAGATAAATTAAACGGCACAAGCCGCAAGCGCTCCATAGTGATTGCCCGCCAACTATCCATGTATCTTGCTAAAAACTTTACCGATAAATCCTTGAAAAAAATCGGAGAAAGCTTTGGTGGCAAAGACCATACAACTGTTATTTATTCATGTAAAGCCGTACAGGATATGATGGATACTGACATTACCTTCAGAAGCACTGTGGAAGATTTAGAAAGAAAAGTTAGAATGAGCCTGAGCGTATAAGCAGTTTACAACTTTATCCGATTTAATAACTTTTACCTAATTTTTAAACCCTCCTAAAACAAAAGTTAGATTAATTTAAAATTAGCGCTTGGTTAAAATATAATATTGCGCCAAAACCCCTTCAATTCGATTTCCATACATATCCAAAGCGAATAATTTGTTTTCACCAACTTGATATTGAAATCGTTCATTCCCCGAGATCAAAGTTATTTTACTTCCGGCTTCGTTCCATTCGAAATAGCCTTTCTCGTTAAAACTATCCTCTTTTCCATTTTTAATGTAGGAATCAGTACGTGAAAAAGTCAGGTTTTCATAGAGGGTAATTACCGTCTTGATGCCCTCACAGTCGGCGCAAGGAAGGGTACCTTCATACGTTCCAGCCCAATCTATGGAGTTTCGACTGTTGTGTCCATCAGAAATAACGGTATCACGGGTCGTGACAATGGGTGGCTGACCACCATCTTGACCTTTTTTATTCAAGAGGTTGCAAGAGCCCAATGAAATAAAGACAACTATCGGTAGGATAAATCGGCAAAACATCATATACTAATGATTGTAAATGTGTAAAACTTACAGATTATACTTAAAACGCATCCTTTCAGGCTACATTATAATAGTGAAAGGAAAAAAGTATATTTTAATCTTAAACGTTATTAAAGTGCTTCAATAACCATCGAACTTGCTCCACCTCCGCCATTGCATATAGCTGCAAGACCGTAATTACCGCCTTCCTGTCGAAGGACAGAAGTAAGCGTGACTAAGATACGGCTTCCGGAAGAGCCCAATGGATGACCTAAAGATACACCACCTCCATATACATTCAACTTTTCATAAGGAATATTAAAAGACTTGGCAAAGGTCATCGCCACGACTGCAAAGGCTTCATTTACTTCAAAGTAGTCTATCTGATCCACAGTCAATCCGGCACGACGCAAGGCAACCGGAGCCGCTTCGACCGGAGCAGTAGTAAACCATTCAGGATCGTGTTCGGCATCTGCAAAGGACACTATTCTGGCAAGTGGAGTCAAGCCGAGTTCTTTCACCTTTTCTCCCGACGCCAAAATAAGCGTTGATGCACCGTCATTGATTGTGCTTGCATTAGCGGCTGTAACTGTCCCATTGGGAGTAAAAGCAGGTCTCAGTGCGGGAATTTTATCGAAAAAAACATTTTTATATTCTTCGTCTTCTGCAAAAACAATGGGTTCGCCTTTACGTTGCGGAATAGAAATAGGTCCGATTTCATTTTTAAATTTACCGGTGAGGGTAGCTTCGGCCGATCTTTTGTATGATTGAATGGCAAAAGCATCCTGATCTTCACGTGAGAATCCGTACTTCTCTGCTGTTGC
>CAKUWM010000166.1 GCA_934699305.1 uncultured Saprospiraceae bacterium
ATTACCATCAATTGGTGTGCATCTCCTGTATATTTTGTTACTTTGCCTCCATATACTCCTACTATATCGCCAGGAGTAATCTTCTCTGCAGGATTACTTCTTTCCAACCATTCAGCATAATCTGCTGATCCGGATGAATACGTTACACCCAAATTTTCAAATGCAAAAACGTTAAATGCTACCAAATTGGCTGTAGCTAAGGCCAAATCAGCAGCTGCCATTGCCAAACATGCTCCACATGGACCGGTCGAAACACCTAACCCACCAACTATAACAGGTATTGCAGCCAAACCAACGTTAATTCCAGCTGTAATCTCTGTAGCAACTAACATAGCCTCATTAAATATAAATTCCGGGTCTGATGCCACTTCAGAGGAAGTTTGTCCCTCAATTGCACCAACAGCACTACCTGAACTATTATAAAAAGTCGCAAAGTTATTGGATGTATTAGGTGTCCCTTCTGTAAGTTTAATTGCAATCCCTTGTGGGCTACCTTCTACACGCAAAGGATAATAACCATAGTTGTCTCCATCCTTTGGAAATGTAGCATGTATGGTAACCTGACCGTCAGCACGCATTCCTTTTAAATTAGTAAATCCATTGACATTCAATGTATTATTAAGTGTCACCGGTCCATCTACAACTAAAGCTGAATCCAATTTCAAAGCGCCTTCTATCTTAACCCCACTCTTGAATATTGAATACTTGTGAGCGGTAAAAAATCCATAAAAATTTGATGCACCACTAACATCCAGCGTTGATTCTACTTTCAGAGGACCAAGGCTATGAAATTCACCTCCAACATAAAGGTTCTTTGCAATACCGACTCCTCCTGAAACGACCAATGTACCGGTTGAAACACTGTTTGATTGATAAGTCGGATTAATCATCAACACCTGATCTTTAAAAATAGCACTTTGATCAACGCCCAGTGTTCCGGATAAGAAAGTTGGGGCACCATTATTCACTACTAATGTATCATTCAAATTGGTGGACTTATCTACTCGCAACCTATCTTTTAGCCATGCGTAACCATCGACTGTTAATGTACCGCTTAAATATGATGGCGCGCCATTATTGACCGATAATGAATCATTCAGATTTGTACTTTTATCCACTCTTAACCTATCTTTCAACCATGTATATCCATCGACTGTTAATGTACCGCTTAAATAGGTCGGAGAACCGTTAAGAACAGAAAACGGACCATTTATATCCGCACTTTTGTCAACTGTCAATCGTGCCTTTAACCAAGTGTCCTGATCAACGGTCAATGTACCAGTCAAGTGAGTCGGCTGACCATTTGTTACAGTAAGGCTACCATTTACATTGGTATATTGCAAACCTAACTTTACAGAAGGTGTATTTAATTCAACATTGCCAGCAACAGAAAGGTCTTTTTGTACATTTACGCTTTTATCAACTCGTAAATTATTATTAATCTCTACATCACCATTACAAAATACCTTCAAACGCTCAATATCATTGGAAATAATTACAAGGTCAGAGCAATCCCTTGTCCCCAAAACAGCTCTAATTCCGGTAAGATCGTTGCCCTTCAATCGCCAAAAATCTTCTTGATCTCTTTCTTCCAGACCTTGACTGCCATCACTAAGCTGTCCTGCCGTAAAAGAATAATAAGCATAAGGGACAGCTTGCAACTTGCTATTGCTTACTGTAATAAATTCATTTGTCTTAGAATCTTTAATTGAAATATGAATAAAAATATCTTCTTTAGACCACGGTATATCTGCATAATTCCCTGTTATAGATTTCCCTTCGCCGATTATCAAAGAAAATAATCCAACTTGATTAGTCACTAAATTGTGAATTTCTGAATAGTATATCGTCTCTTTGTCAGATTGTAAACTATTCAACTCTATCTTTAATTCAATTTTCTGATTAGAAAGTATTTGACCTTTTTCATCTCGCGCTACGGCTTGATAATTCATACCCTTTGGAGTGGTCTGTCCCACTGCAACAACAGAATATAAAAAGCTAATGAGAAAAATATAAACATACTTCATGGTACAATGCTTTTTATTTAGTTAAATGTTAATTTTTTATTTTATCTTAATGAACTGACCCTGATCCAATTTCCTTCCCGATGAATCAAATAAAAGGATATAATAAGTCCCAACAGATTGGTCTTGCAAATCGATTCGGTTACTTTGACTATATTGAGCGGTCTGTATCTTAACCATTTCTCCAAGTGAATTAAAAATCTTGAAGTTATCAGCATTTGCAAGTTGTTCTTTATTAAAAGTTACATTTACCACACTATTAGTTGGATTGGGCGAAATATTCATGTAACTGATTACTGAATTATTTGATTCATCTTTAATAATACTTTTTAATTCAGGCTGCAAAAAACCCTGAGTCAAGATTCCATTCTTATATACAACTGTAGTATTTACAACTTGCCCAATTGACCACTCTAAGTTAATAGAATTACCTTGTTGATTCCCTCCGTTTGAACTAAATACATGTTGATTAAAATTTTGTGCTTGAATACAACTAATAAATCCAAGACACAACAATATAAATGTTGCCCTTCTCATAATATCCATGTAATAAAAATTAATAATAGCAACAAATTTAGTACTTTATTACCTTAATTTATATTATTTATTATTTTATTCTGTTAATGATGTGTTTATATAAGCAGATTAAAAGATATTTATGTCGCTAAATATGATTCTAAATTTAAGGCTTTTTATTTTATAAATATCAATATATTTGTCTTATTCATTTGTTATTCCATTATTTATAATTTAATTTAAATCATAATATTATATTCAAAAAATATCTACTTATGAATTTCATTATTTTATTGCATATCTTTAAAGCAAAAATATATTTTATGCGTACAGTCATATTCATATTCCTTACGATTTTACCTTTTATTTCTATGGCACAATTTCAATACCCTGTAACAAAAACAGGCAACCAGGTTGACTCTTATCATGGCGAAATCATCCACGATCCTTATCGATGGCTCGAAGATGACAATTCGCAGGAAACGAAAGAATGGGTAATTCAAGAAAATGAAGTTACCAACGCCTATTTTAAAAACATTAAGTACATCCCCAAACTGATTGATCGGCTAAACAACCTATACAACTACCCAAAATATTCTTCATTCTTCAGAAATGGAAATTACTTCTATTATTATTACAATTCCGGTTTGCAAAACCAATCCGTTTTATATCGCATAAAAGGACTGAATGGAAAACCCCAGGTAGTAATTGATCCCAATACCTTATCAAAGGATGGAACAACCATCATGTCCGGATTCTCTCTTTCCAAGGATGGCAAGTACGCTGCTGTTTACTTCTCCAAAGGTGGTTCAGATTGGAACGAAGGAAAAATTATGGATATGACATCATTACAATATCTACCGGACACTTTAAGTTGGATCAAAGTATCGGGCGCTTCATGGCAAGGCAATGGTTTTTATTATAGTAGATATCCTGCTCCTGAAGGTAGTGCATTAGCCTCTAAAAACGAAAATCACAAAGTTTATTACCACAAGGTGGGGGACAATCAAAGCCAAGATAAACTTATTTTTGAAGATACAAACTCACCTCAAAGCTTCAATATTGCTTCGACTTCCGAAGATGAAAACTTTACTTTTTTATCAAGGTCTGACAGAGGCAAAGGTCTGGACGGCAATTCACTCTTTTACATAAAAAAAGGTCAACATAATTTTAAGCCAATCGTTCCAAACATCAGCGATTTCGACTATTCTGTCGTAGATAATTACGGAGATGATCTAATTATCATAACAACCGAAAATGCACCTAATAAAAAGGTCATGGCATATAATATTGGTTCCGGTCAATGGCGTACCCTTATACCGGAAACAAAAAATGTACTTCAAAATGTATCTTCTGCCGGTGGCAAGTTATTTGTTACATATATGGTGGATGTAACAATTCGTGCTTATGTATATACGCCAGAAGGTAAAATGGAACGAGAAATAAAACTCCCGGGATTGGGCAATGCTTCCGGATTCGGCGGAAACCGTTCTGATAAGTTCGTTTTTTATACTTTTTCATCATTTACTTATCCATCCAGTATTTATAAATATGATATAGCAACCGGTCAATCCATGCTTAACCGTAAATCAGAAATAGCGTTTAATATGGATGACTATGAAACCAAACAAGTCTTTTATCCCAGTAAAGATGGAACAAAGATACCGATGTTTATTGTCTATAAAAAAGGGCTTAAATTAAACGGGAAAAATCCTACTCTTTTATATGGCTACGGTGGCTTTAACATAAGCCTGACTCCTGGATTCAACCCATTGCTTATTCCATTTTTAGAACAAGGTGGAGTTTATGCTCAAGCCAACCTTAGAGGAGGTGGAGAATATGGCGAAGCATGGCATCAACAGGGTATGAAACTAAAAAAACAGAATGTATTCGATGATTTTATTGCTGCCGGAGAATATTTAATTCATGAGAAATATTGTGATTCAGAGCATCTTGCATTGAGAGGGGGATCCAATGGCGGAACCTTAGTCGGTGCAGTTATTAACCAAAGACCTGACTTAGCAAAGGTAGCGATCCCACAAGTTGGAGTCATGGATATGCTTCGTTTTCAAAAATTCACCATTGGCTGGAATTGGGTCGCCGACTATGGCTCGTCCGATAATCCCGATGAATACAAGGTATTGCGTTCCTACTCTCCAATACATAACATACAATCGAATGTGAATTATCCTGCTACATTAGTCACTACAGCTGACCATGACGATCGCGTTGTACCCGCTCATTCCTTTAAATATGCTGCCACTTTACAAGCAACAGCCGGTCCTTCAACAACCAACCCTTTACTAATCAGAATCGATGTCAATAGCGGTCATGGAGCAAGCAACACAAAGAAAAACATCGAAACTATGGCTTATATCTATGCCTTTATTTGGGCAAATATGGGGATTGAACCAAGGTTATAACCGACATTGGTATTTTAAAATATTGAATATTAAAAGACGATATAATATTTTTTAACTCATACCACGCATTCAGAAATCAGAGTTTTCCAGGATCGATGATTGCTGATTACGAGTCACAAATCGATTTCCCATTTGTCAAATGCGAAATGTGGACTGAAACATTCTATTGTTTTCCTAATTCAATACAAGAATTCTACCTAAAAATACCATCGAACTATTTTTGATGATCGACGCCACATATATTCCTTTCTCCAAATGGAATGTATATTTTTCTTCTTCGTCACTTATCCGGCTGCTTTGAACAATACGCCCCTGCATATCGCGAATCTGAAGTATCCCCTTGGTATATTTCGTCAATATTGTTATGTCTCCTGATGTCGGATTAGGATATATTGACTGCTGCCTTCCTGAGCCATCAATCTTATCTACACTAATTAATGGCAACCTGCATTCTGTATCAAAAAAAGTCCATATCTGCCATATATCCAAGTCAACCTTCCCCCTACCTTCTACCTCAGCATTGACAATGTGAGGGTTGGCAACACATGTTTTTTCCTGATAAAAAGAAGGAGGAAAGGATATAATAGCCTCTCCATTTTCTATGCATTGATATACTAAATAGTATGAATTCCAAATTTCACTTGAAATTGGATCCCAGCACCACGATCCAATATATTTATAATATAGGTTTTCTCCGGGCTTAAAATTCTCAAAGAAAGTGGTATCCATTTTCATTTTAACGGGATATTTTGCATTGACAAATACAATACCAACATTTATACTATAACGTGTTCCTACTTTATTGAAAAATTTATTTTTTAATAGAGTATTTTCAAATATACATTTGGTAAGCACAAATGTATTGGAGTCAATGGGCTCAGCTGCCAACTCCTCTCCCAATTGGGGATCATAGTCGCATGTTGCGATATTCCTTCTACCATACCATACAGTATCCCTCCGGCCTGCCGCATCTTCAAATGCAAGATAGGTATCAAATTCTATCTGCTGACCCTTTAATCCAAAAGAAAATGTCATCAGCAACGTATAAATTAATATTTTCTTCATAATACAACTAGATTTTTTGATATAATTTGGCCATTATAATATAGTGCCAATGAATATGGGCCGTTGGGCAATCCACTTATTGGATAAGAAAGATAGTAGTCACCGGCAACTTTAGAATTAGCAGATTCAATGATGGATGTCTGTCCTGAATATACATTGACCAAAACAATTTGAACATCTCCTGCCTGATGTAGTGTATATAATGCGTTTAGATATTGGCTAACGGGATTGATAACCCTCAATTCTACTATTTTATCCAATCCTTCTTCTGTCAAACATCCTGTTACTTTAATTACTTTCTCAAAACTGTGATTTGGTAAGCAGGAACTATTTCCTACTGTTAACTTTAC
>CAKUWM010000167.1 GCA_934699305.1 uncultured Saprospiraceae bacterium
AGCAGGTTCGGAATATCCCGGTTCAGAAACTACCTGCCCACCGAATTGATTAATAAAAGCTCCTGCTTTCAACATCAAGTTTTTCCACGTTTCATGTGCTATATTATAATAAGTATCGTCATCACAATTCCATGCCCATGGTTGCATGCCCCCAAGTTTTACCAGACCGCTTGTGTAAGCTCGATCGGCAGCTTTGGTATAAAATGCCTTCTTGCCATTGGGCAGAGTCGTGATACCCCACTGCCGCTGTCCGGAAAAGGGCTGACTGCCGGAAAGAGGCGTATTGATAGAAAATCCAATCCAGCAACAAGGAGATCCATGAGATATGATAATAGCACCTTTATCTGCATATTCATTATTGCCTTGATCGTCTGCTCCGGCATCTATGAAAAATACTGTGTTTTTATAATTCGGAGCTGGATAAGACCATTGAACATTATCTATCCCTGTGGTATAAGGTTTAAACTCCCACCAAATATTATCTGGATTATTATGCCAAGGTGGCAAAGGGCAAGAAAACTGAAAGCCATTTTTTACACCGGATGCCAGCCCTGCAAAATTAGCTCTCAAGACATCAATCACTTGCTGCTCACTATCCGGAGAGCCGTCACCATTAAAGTCGGGCATCTGGTCTATCTCTACATAGTATCTGCTTTTCTGGTATAAATAATAACTTGATGAAAAATCTCTTACGGCATATCGCAGTTTTGTCATTTGAATATAGGTCTTAATTCAAGGGAATATATTATAATTCCTATTACGATAGCAGTAACGTCAGCCCATCCATTTACATGAATAATATTTAGAATATCTATATCTGGATGCCGATTAATAAAACCATATTCAAAAAACAATAAAAACATTATTAGTACTATCAAGAAATAGACAAAAGTGTTCCATTTTAAGCCTAAAAGTCGAAATGATTTAAATTTTTTGATCAAGAAAGTATATCCTAAAAATACAAGAACAATTGATTCTCCGCCCAACAAATATACATAAACTGCTTTTGTTATACCATGCATTATGCCAATTTCTTTTAAATATGAATTTGAACTAAATCCATAGATGTAGAATACTGATAATAAAAAAGTACAGACAATAAAATATATTGAATATATAATAAAACCTTTTGCGAAGTACATTTATTGTTATTTTTTCGGTATACAAGTGATAGGACTCTGACCTTTCAGGGCACTTTTGACAAAACCCCAGTTTGGAGTAGCTCGAACGGGTTCTAATTTAGTAGAAGATCCCTGATGAATATTGATAAAGGTCTCCACTCCGTCCTGCAAACTTCTCCAATGATCATCACCCAAACTAAAAGCAATCTCATAAACATAATCGGTGTACCACTCAGTAGCTCTATCCACTCCTTTTGTATAGAAAAATTTTTCTCCTTGTGCATTGGTTTTGATGCCGAACTGCCTATTACCACTTACAGGGTGCGTCCCAGTAGCTGACCCTTTGATGGTGCTGAATACCCAGAAATTACTTTCTTTCTGTGCACATACAACAGACCCATCATCAGGGCCCATTTCAATTTCAATTCTTGCTTTAACAGGATTACTTGAGTTCCAGATCGGTCCGTCAATTAACAGGTTTAATGGTGTATATATAGCATCATCATTGACATGGTCATTCCATGTCAATCTGATATGCTCTACCAGCTCTGTATCGGTATAGGTTTGACCATTGGGCTTTTTAGGCATTTGATTGATCTTGACCCGGTATTCATCTATATTGGCAAATCTGCCATACGCATCATTGATAGACTGTATCTTCCAAGGAGGACTGAAGGAGTTAAGGTAATTAACGATAGCAAGCTCAGGGGTAAATGTTAATAGATCCTGCCAATCAAGAAGATTGACTGTTGGTGTTTGATTTTCACATCCCCGCACTAATGCATAAGGATCATTTTGTACCAGATCCCACAACTCAAAAAACCGTTGCCGCACATAGCCTTCATTATTATCCAATAGATCGAGCATCGCACCATGATAAGATTTGATACCTGTTTCTTGGACATGATCTTCAACATGATCCATGAGCGCCACCAGATCCGAGACATGACCGGAAAGCCACCCTACAGCTACGGCATAATTGCCGGAATACTGAATAGCATCTAAATATCGACTGGCGATACCAGCTATTGCGCAGTCATCATCAAAGGTAACTTCATCAAAATCCGGATCTATTGTGTAGCAACTATATACCATCGGTAAGAGTTGCTCTATGCTCTGACTGAATCCGTAAACCGTCTTTAATTTCAATAAATGACTTTTTAATTGTTTCTTTACATAAAATCCCAGACCACTCAGCTAGTATTGAAAATAAGGTTGATTGTTTCATAAAATGAATAATTTAGATTTATAAAAACAACGATGTGCAACATAAAAGTGCAACTTATTCATCATTTCAAATATATACGGAATGTCAAAAGCAGGTGCTTTTGCATCTATTTTACAAATTTTTATTTTGATGATAGAGTTGTATAAAAGACAAATATAAGGCAATAGTTTTATTTTTCAAAATATTTGTTAATTAATGTTAGAAATCACTTCACAAAGAGAAAGCTTTTCATTTTAAATTAAACCCGAATTCCGGAGTAAAGGTTTTTAAAAGCCGTATAGTGCTGATTATGAGGACAATTCCGATCTACAAATCGTTTCAATGGTTTCTTTAAACCATTGATTAGGAGTCGTAAATCTATTCCGCATTGGTCAAATGCGGAATTACATCTAACTAAATCGCAACAAGTTGATTATCAGTATTATGGAAATTGATTATTTCCTAACTATTTTGAATACACCAAGCTAAAAGTTAGCTTCATATTTCTTAAAGACAATATTTTGCCTTTAAGAGGAATTCGCGTTTAAAAGAATTGAAACCAAGAAATGATAAACGAAAAATAAATCCCGAAGGGATGAAATGATTATAACAATGAAAGTATATGAGTACATTTAAACTCTGAAGGGGTGAAATGATTATAATAATGCAAATATTTGGGTTAAATTTGCCTTGAAAGAGTTAAAATAATGAATAATAAATGGGTTAAGATTCTCACCGTCATCCTCATATTTTACACCTTTATTGGAGGTATGTGGCGGCCATTGAATCCCGGTATCATGGAAGTAACACCGGACAATATTAAGTCCGGCACTAAAGTCGAAATCAACATATCCACCTACAATACGCATCTCAATCAGGCTGACAATACCTTTTACCTTTCAATAGACAGTTCTTACAATATAAAAGGCACATCAGGCAAAATTAAAAGTTCCAACGAGGCAACGGTCTCTTTTGAGATACCGTCATACCTGCCTGTTGCAGCTAAAATGAGCAATGCCAGTCTATTAATAGTCAATTCAAGAGATGGCGGATTCGCAAGACCTTCTACCATCAGTATCACGCAGGATTCGGTTGATGTTGAAGCCGGAAAAACCCTATGGAGCAAAGTTCACATTGAGCGTTTTCCGGATGCGCCCACCAAGGGATTTCCATTTAGATTGATATTAGAGGAGACGATACGCAATATTTATTATCACGTGCCCTTTTGGATGGCAATGATTATTTTATTCAGCTTTTCCGTATTTTATTCTATCCGTTATTTGATAAAACCCAAGGCAGAAGATGCTTATCGGGTCTTTGCATTCAACCGAGTCGGCTTATTTTATGGAATCATGGGGCTTATTACCGGAGCGATATGGGCAAAGAATACCTGGGGTCAATATTGGAGTGGAGACATCAAACAAAATATGACAGCAATAGCATTATTAATATATGCATCCTATTTTATATTATGGAAAACCTTCAAGGATGAGCAGGTTCAATTGAGGGTATCCTCAGCCTTTACCATATTTGCCTATGTGGCGATGATACCATTATTATTTGTCATACCGAGACTTTACGACAGTCTTCATCCGGGAAATGGCGGCAATCCGGCATTGGGTGGGGAAGATCTTGACAATACTATGCGTATGGTATTTTATCCGGGAGTCATTGCTTACACGTTATTGGGCCTTTGGCTATCTAATCTTTTTTATCGAATAATACGGATGGAAAATATTTTAAAACAATAAATTGTTAAAAAACATTAATTACAAAATAAAGTTCGGTATATCAAATTTTCGCATTATCTTTGCGTGTTTTATACAATGAAAGATAAAACAAAAAATAAAAATCATGTCCTTATTACATGTTGATTTTCAGTATATTATTCTTTTAAATGCCCGTAATTTTTCTATGTACGACAGTGGCAAGATATATGTAGTTATCGCTGTTCTTGCTGTTGTATTGCTTGGTTTCTTTATTTATCTTTTCAACATGGATAGGAAAATAAAATCATTGGAACAAAAAATTAAATCAAATGAGTAATAAAAATGCAAGTTTCTTTGAAAGTGTCAATAGAAACTTCGATAAAGCTGCAGGTTTTACCGGCTTACCAAAAGGCCTGCTCGATCAAATAAAGGCATGTAATGCTGTATATCAGATGAGATTTCCCGTCAAAGTGGGTAATGAATATCAGGTAATTGAAGCATACCGTGTCCAACATAGTCACCATCGCCTACCGACCAAAGGTGGAATCCGATATAGTGAGATGGTCAATCAGGATGAGGTAATGGCGTTAGCAGCGTTGATGACATATAAATGCGCCATCGTAGATGTTCCTTTTGGAGGCGCAAAGGGTGGTGTAAAGATCAATCCCAAGAATTATACGGTTAAACAATTGGAGAAAATCACCAGAAGATATACGGCCGAGTTGATGCGTAAGAATTTTATCGGCCCCGGCATTGACGTTCCTGCACCGGATTATGGTACGGGCGCACGCGAGATGTCTTGGATTCTGGACACTTATACAACCATGAAGCATGGTGAAATAGATGGCGTGGCTTGTGTAACAGGAAAGCCAGTCACTCAAAATGGTATTAGAGGACGTCAAGAAGCAACCGGAAGAGGCGTATTCTACGGCATCCGTGAACTATTAAGTCATAAAGAAGATTGTAAAAAATGGGGATTGACACCCGGAACAGAAGGGAAACGGGTGATCTTACAAGGCTTGGGTAATGTGGGTAGCTTCACCGGAACAATATGCCAGAATGAAGGCGGCATGAAATTTATCGTTGTTTCTGAATATGAGGGCGCCATCCATAATGAAAAAGGCATTGACATCAATGAGCTAATCAAACATAGAAAAGAAACAGGTTCGATATTAAACTTCCCGGGAGCTAAAAACCTATCCTCTAAGGAATCCTCTTTAGAAATGGAATGCGATATCCTGATACCTGCCGCTATGGAAAATCAGATAACAGCTGAAAATGCATCCAGAATCAAGGCAAAGATTGTAGCAGAAGCCGCTAACGGTCCTATTTCGGCAGATGGTGAGGCTATTTTATTGAAAAAAGGAGTTGTTATCATACCTGACATGTATTTAAATGCCGGTGGTGTAACTGTTTCTTATTTCGAGTGGTTAAAAAATTTATCCCACATGAGATTCGGTCGCATGGAAAAAAGATTTGATCAAAATACGTATTCCAACCTTGTCAGAACAATCGAAGACATGACAGGTAAGACCATTAATGCTCAAGAAAAAGAACTCCTTACCAAAGGTGCCGAAGAAGTTGACTTAGTCAGATCAGGATTAGAAGAAACTATGATTAACTCTTACAACCAAATCAGAGAAACCTGGAAGCGCAAAAAAGGCGTTGAAGACCTGAGAACTGCAGCATTTATATGTGCTTTAAATAAAATAAGTAGCGACTATCTTGCTATGGGTATCTTCCCATAAAAAGAAAATAAACTATAGAAACTAAACGATCATTTATTTCCAAACAAAAAAACGTTTTATGATTCAAAATCAAGCAGATAACAAATTAGACAAGATAGATTTAAAGATTCTAAAAATATTACAAGATAATAGTAAAATTACGAATCTGGATTTATCCAAAAAGATAGGACTATCGCCTGCTCCTACACTCGAACGAGTTAAAAAACTTGAATCAACCGGTGTCATAGCCAGTTATCATGCAGCCATAGATACTTTATCGCTTGGGTTAAATGTAAAGACCTTCGTTTTAGTTTCTTTGGCATGGCAACGAGAAAATGCATTAGATAAGTTCTTGATGAAAATCAAAGACATAGCCGAAATTACCGAATGTTATATCATCACAGGTGAAGCAGACTTTTTGATGAAGATCATTTGTAAAGACATTCCGTCTTATGAACATATTTTGTTTAAAACGCTGAGTCAGATCGAAGAAATCGAAAGACTCAAAACCTTGATGACCCTTTCCACTGTAAAGGATTCTAAGTTATTGCCTTTCGACTACGATTGAAATGGCGTTAATTTATCAGGT